>JAAFKI010000093.1 GCA_021399345.1 Candidatus Heimdallarchaeota archaeon | reverse complement strand
GAACTACTGTTCTTATCTGATGTATGGTTGTTATGTCCTCTCTGTAAAGGAAAGAGGTATAAAAAACAGGTTCTTACTGCACGTTACAAGAAGAAAACTATCTCTGATATTTTAGAGATGACACTTGAGGAAGCAGCTGAATTCTTTAAACAGATTGAAAAGGTTCATCAACCATTAAAACTAGCTTCTGAAGTAGGTTTAGGTTATCTAAAGATGGGACAACCTACAACTATGATATCTGGAGGTGAAGCTGAAAGACTAAAGATTTCTAGGGAGTTAGCAAAGCAAAAACACTCTAACAACATCTTCATTCTTGATGAGCCTTCCCAAGGACTTCACTATTATGATATAGAGAAATTAATCATTGTTTTACAGAAATTAGCTTATGAGAAAAACACTATTGTGTTGATTGATCATAATATGGATTTGGTCAAAATAGCAGATAGAATTATAGATTTGGGTCCTGAGGGTGGTAGTAGGAATGGTGGGAATTTAGTAGCAACAGGTACTCCTGAGGAGATTGTTCAGAAACAAAAAGGTTACACATGGGAGTATCTCAAAAGAGCAATGCTCATGTAAAAAATCAAATATTCACATTGTCTCAAAATTGTCTCCGAGGAATTCTTATTAGTATTATAGTTTACTTATTTTCTGTATGAAAACATTGCAAGTCTACTCTGCAACATTACTTCTATGTTTAATCACTATTACCTCAGCAGCTAATGGCTATCCGATGAAAGAGGTTACGTGCCCATGTACTATTGTACTAAAAACAAATGGAGGAGGAATATATCCTGATTACGGGCTTTATGTAAAAGAGCAATTAAGAGAACTGGATCTAAGCATAGAAGTAAGAATTGAGGAGTGGACTGTTTTCGTTGGCACTCTTTGTCTCACACATGACTTTGATATAGGTATTAGAAGAATTGATTTCTCATTACTTGAACCTGATCCAACCTCATACTTTAACATGGAAGATAACACAAATCCAGAGTTATTAGGTTTTGATATACCTTATGTTTCTGAAAGTTATGAACTTCTGAAACAAGCTCAATCTATCTCTAATCAAACTGAGAGAATACAAATGTATATTGAATGGTCGAACCTAGTTATGGACAAATTAGCTTATATCTATCCTCTTTTCAATCAAAGAAACAATCAATTTCTCTGGAGCAATACTCTAGGTTATGAAATAAGATGGGGATTAGCTGAAAGCCTTCCACATATGAGGTATGAGGGTTACCACAACGGCCAAGTATCGTTGGATGAATTCAATCTTGCACTACCCTATTGGATAGACATGAATGCTTTATCAGCTAACGAACCAGGAAGTGAGCTCATAATTGACTTAATCTATGAGCCTATTATTCAAGTAGACCCATATACTCTACTTCCAATCAATACAGGATTAATTGAAAGTTGGGAAGTGCTAAATGGAACACATTATACTTTTCATCTTAGAGACAATATTTTCTGGAGCCCATCTTTCAATACTACTGGAAGAACATCAAGCTCTCCCTCATTAAATTCATCAGATACTAGTAATCTGCTGATAGGCTTGAAAGGAGAATATAGTAATGGTACTAATCAACAATTAACTGCTAAAGATGTAGTTTTTTCACTATTAGCCTATAGTAATCCATTAGTCAGTAACAAATGGACTGAATACAATTGGATTAAATCTATTGAACTAGATCCTTTTGATGAGTTTTCTTTTAACTTGGAAGTTGATGGGAACCCAAATACATTGGTACAAGACTTTTATGCTCCACTTTGGTCTAAACTGAATGTTCCATGTTTACCTGAGTTCTTTTTGAATTCTACAAGTTTGAGTGTAACCCAATCGTCTAGTGGGATAAATATGACAGGTATATACGAGGACATAAAATATTCTGATGTTTGGAAGATTTTTCGATATTCAGGTTTTGGATGTGGAAAGTATCAATTGGATTATTATACTCATAACAGCAGGACTGGTCTTCAAGCAAATCCAAATTGGCATAATATTAGCGCAATAGATGGTTCAACTCAGTTTCTAAACATCTCAAAAATAAATATCTTAGAATTAAGTGAGGAATCAGCTAGGAAAGCTGAATTTACAGCTGGTAAGTTGGATTTTTACAATCCAATAATCCCATTTGATTACTCTTTTGATCCTATGTTTATACCTCAGACATCAATCTCCAATGAAGTGAGTTGTCTGTTTTTCAATCTCAGAAGACCATTTATTGGAGGAGCAGATAATTTTGTTAATTCTACTTATGAAGGTAAAGAAGACTATACAATAGCATCTACCATTAGGAAAGCAATTTGTTATGCTATTAATAGAAATGAAATCAATGATGAATTAAATCATGGTTGGTATACTTTACAACATGGTCTAATTAACGAGTTATTCACTCATCCATACTCAGATGAGATATTCGACTATGAATATGATCTTGATTCTGCTAAGGAATGGTTAACAGGTGTTCGTCCAACAACTACTCTACCAGAGACTCCCATCACTACAATCTCCTATGGTATAGGTTTTCTGTATGGCATCTTTGCTTGTGCGATTCTGATTCTATCTAAAATTAGAAAAAAGAAATATATGTTATAATTTGTAAATTGTCAATGCTTAAGAATTGATTAATGTAAATTTAATCACAATGAAAAAGAACGAATCTAAGTTAGACAGAATTATTCGTGCAATCTTAGGAGTTATCTTTGTAGCAGTAGGTATCATATTTTACTTTACATTAGGTAATCCAGTGAATTTAATCTTATTAATCATACTAGTAGTATTAGGTGCAGTTGCTCTATTTACAGCCGCTACAGGCTTTTGCGGATTATATGCTCTATTCAACTTTTCAACTATCAAAACTGAATAAGATTTTTTGCTTGGTTAGACCAAGTATCTTTCTATTTTTTTGATTTTAAAACATAGACAGCATGTGTATCCATAAACTATTTATTCTTTTCATCTTCATTCTAATTGAGAAGAAT
>JAAFKI010000092.1 GCA_021399345.1 Candidatus Heimdallarchaeota archaeon | reverse complement strand
TGAGAAACCTGAGTTGTACGACTCTCCAAAAATGTGGCTTGTCCTCCCAGCTGAGCCATTCCTGACTCAAAAGAAGCACGGGTGCGTGTGCTGGAGAAGAAGAAAAGCATACAGAGAGTTTTATCCAGAAGCAATGCATGTCGTTCACCCAGAGCTCGCTTTTTCTTAAGATCCCAAGCTACTTCAAGGACTGTTTCCACTTCTTCTTTTGTAAAATCTAGGTCACCGATTAAGTCACGACCTCGCAAATTAGATATCATTATTATTCCTCTGCACCTAAAACCAAGGCTATAAGAGCCATACGCATTACAACACCGTTAAAGCCTTCCTTCCAGTATCGAGCCCATCGGGTTTGATCCACATCTGGAGGAATTTCATCCATACGGGGCAAAGAGTGGAGTAATATTGCATCAGATTTTGCTTTGGTTTCCAAAAGTTCTTTTGTGATTTGAAATTCAGGGGGAGTTAGTGCAACGTCACCATCTCTTTCATCACGGGATTTGGTGTAATCAGGCTGAACTACTGGCTCAACAAGGATCACATCAGCATCTGCGATAACTGTGCGAACATCATTACCTTCGGTAAAGTTCAGACCATTCCTTTTGAAATCCTCACGGTATTCATCAGGTAGTTCCATATCTTTTGGTGATATGAAAGTGATCGGACAGTCGAACTGTGTTAAAGCATGACCAAGGGAGTGCATGGTACGCATTCTCATATCACCTACAGCTACCCACCTTAATCCGTCTAAGCGACCTTTTTCTTTATAAATAGTATAGAGATCAGTTAGGATCTGTGTAGGATGTTCTCCCCAACCATCACCGCCATTTATAATAGGGACACTTACCCATTTAGCAGCTTCTTCGGGAGCGCCTTTCAGGAAATGCCTCATAACGATGACGTCTCCATAATTTTCGAGCATTTTAAAAGTATCCTTGATGGATTCCATATAAAAGTCGCCTGCGCGGGTCATTTTAGCGTCAGAAAATCCTGTCACCTTACCACCCAATCGAAGCATGGCTGATTCGTGGGCTAAACGAGTCCTGGTTGAAGGCTGGTAAAAAGCAGTTACCATTATTTTCTCTTTCAATAAATCTACATTCTTTCTATTGCGAGCTATCGGGGCTAATTTATCTGCAACCTCAAATATTCGCTCAAATTCATGGCGTTCAAAATCCTTTAATGATATGATGTCACGCCCTACAAAACTTCTCATAATAATTCTCCTTTATCTTTTAGACTAGCTTTTTTTTAAACTAATCTTATTGTTTTGCCAATACTAATTTTTCTTTATAAACCTTCTTTTTAACCACTTTAGATGAACAATCACGACCTGTAATGGAACACATTGAACGACTCAAAAAGATCCTTTCAGGTTTCGATTACATCACCAACATATCTAAATTGTCCAGGCCAGAAAAAGAATGCTTTAGACCGATCATAATCTTTGGCTAAATGAGCAGCTACTACTTCACCAACAAACCACGTATGCGTCCCCCCTAAATCAAGAGTATGAACAACCTTACATTCTAGATTAACAAGGCATTCTTTTATTAGATATGAACTTATTTTTGAAGCTTTTACAGGTGTAAGACCTATTGCTTTAAATTTATCTTCAACATCTCTACCTGAAATTTTTCCGATATACTATTGAATAATCCTTTACTTCTTTCTTTTGGGAACAATTCCGATCATGATGAGTTTTTGTCATCTTGGCATATTAGTCAAGATAGTTGAACATCTTTTGTAGAGGACTTGGGTATCATTCCTTGTGGGTCAACACAAACTCTAAGTGGATACATCACGTATCCTCCTACCCCGTTCACACTGCGTTTAGGAAGTGCTTTCGGATCGCTTTTGACTAAAATATTATAAGCAGCATTCACATCAGCATTGATGAGATGACCTTGAGAAGATTTGAACAATCCTCGAGTGGTTCTTCTACCTGCATAAGTAGTTCTTTTTTGTGGAAACTCATTATCTAAGAAACTGCTTTTGGATGTGTAGTCTTCAGGAATAAGATCAACATGGATTCCATGCTCAGCAGCTTTGTACTGTAGTTGATTGATGATTTTCATGAAGGGGATGGCAACAAACATTTGGGTGATTTTCTTTCTTAAACGCACTCCTTGTTTCCACAATGGGTTATATCCGATGATCACCTCATGTAGATCGCGTTCAATCCACAAGTTTACTAGATATCTCGTTAATTTGTGAATGGCATCTTTCAGTTTCTTCCTAAACTTATCTCGAAGATGATAATAAGTAGGTCCATAAATCAATTTCCTCTGCTGTTTCAATTGTTTCTTCTGCTGCTGAACATATTGTTCTCGTAATTTTGTCTGGAATTTCAAATAATAAAGGATAATACTTTTAATTCCTTTCCCGTGATCCTTGATAACAATTGGTTGAGACCCAAGGTTATCCACAAAGGTCACAAGGTTGATGGCCCCTAAATCGATCGCTCCTTTTCTGATAAATCGTTTTCTCAGCTTAGGAAGAACTTTTTCATATACTAACTCGAGGGTATAACCTACTCTTCTAGGAATAATTCTCACTTCCTTAAGCTTCGTTCGAGCTGTCAGTCGAGTTTTGTAATAATATCCCACTTTTTTTGGTAAAACTAGCCACCCATTCTTTATCTTAGCTTGTTGGTTGGTGAAGATTGCCACCATTTCCCCATCCCTAGCTTTATATTTCGGAGGTCTGGGTATGTTGAAGAACTTTTCAGGATACTTCTCCCACTCCTTCTTCGCTTGAAAATACCCCTTCCAGTTCCTACAGAGGAGTTTGAGAGTATGTTGTGCAGTATGTACAGGAAGCACTTTATAGTATTCCTCATCTTTGAGTAAAGAGTTAAGGTCATAATAGACTAGTAGCTTATTCTCTTTGTTCAAGGATTGTTTTACCAGATAATTCGCTTGATTATAGAGGTTTTTCACTTGATGACAAAGCGTGCTCAAAGCTTGATGATAGTCTACTTCTATACATTCTACTCTCAGTACTTTTGTCATCACTTTTTCTCCTATAATTCCCTATAAAAGCCCCCGTAATATTCTCCTCCTTCCTGTCTTTCAATGTGATTAACTGTCAATTTAATATGACTACATGACAAATCTAGTTCATAATTAAAGGAGGATTATCAAATGAAACCATACTAATTGCAGCTATAGTTATAGGATTTTTACCAATACACCCTATAACAATAGGAAAACCTGGTAAAGATAGAATCCCCTTCTTACCTGAAACAATTTCTTTATCAGAATTATCCATTTCATTCATTATGAATCCTCTTCTTTTGTGTTAATAAGTATATTCTCAAAAAATATTTAATTTATTTCTTTTCTAAAAAGACAATATTAATATGAGAGTATGATAGTATTAGTTCGTGAAAAAGGATTTTAGTTATAGCATGAGCCTTGTAAATGGTTCTGTATACCGTAATGGAAAATTTTATCTAGAAGACATTTATATGTCTGATCAAAAAATTACAAAAATTGTTCCTTCTGGAGAAATCCTACCATGCAAAGAAGTTGTAGACTGTACAAATAAACTAGTCCTCCCTGGTTTCATTGATCCACATGTACACATCAACCTTGACTTGGGTGAATTCAAATCAAGCGATGATTACGAAGGTGCTTCAAAAGCTGCAGCTTTTGGCGGCATTACAACGTTCATAGACTTTCTTGACCCAATCAATTATGTTAATGAATTTGATGCAATGTTAAAGAAGAAAAAACGTGAAGCAAAAGCATCCTATGTTGATTATGCATTTCATACAGCAGTTGGCAATTTTAATGATGATGTGGACGAACTCATCAAGATTTCACGCGAAAGTGGTATCCCTTCTGTTAAATTATTTACCACATATTCTGAATCTAATCGCAAAATTTCTTATGCCAAATTTCAAGAGTTTTTGAAGAATTCCGGAAAAACAAATACACTGATTTTGGTTCATGCTGAGAATGATGAGATGATAATCAATGCAAATGTCGAAGACACAATTGAGAGCTATGAAAGTTCTAGACCAGCAGCTTCAGAAATAGAAGAGATAGAGAAAATAGCTGGAATGGTAGCAGAATTAAAAGGAAGGCTCTATATTGTACATGTCACCTGTGGTTCATCCGTTGAGCTTCTGAATAATAAATACAAAGAACTTCTAGGGAAGAACATTTTCATAGAAAGCTGCCCTCAATATTTCCATCTAACAAAAAATTTGTATGATAATGAAAATGGCAGCCTTTTCCTTCTTGCTCCACCTCTGCGTTCATCAAAAGAACAGGAAAAACTCAAAGAGAATATTTCAGTTATACATACTATTGGAACTGATCATTGTCCGTTTACTAAAGAAGAAAAAATGCGCTATAAAGAAGCCAGCAAAATACCAAAAGGGCTAGGAAGTTTAGAGTTTAGCTTTTCTCTTATGCATCATCTATTTGGTAACAAAATCATAGATAAATTCACACTAAATCCAGCGAAGATTCATAAACTCTTTCCAAAGAAAGGGATAATACAAGTTGGGTCTGATGCAGATTTTGTTATATTTGATCCTGTAAAGGTGTTGTATATCGATTCAAGTCATTCTCAATCAGATAATAACCCTTATGAAAATATGATAACAACTGGAATGGTTGAATCAACCATTTTGAGAGGGGAATTTATAGTTAAAGATAGAAAATTCGTAGCAAAAGGGAAAGGACATTTCATCAAAAGAGAATGAAAGTTTCATTTATTGTGAAGAAATGAAAAAAAATGGAAAAACTATTTTATTCTTTCTTTTTTTCTTCTGTACTTTTGTAAAATGGTTAGAATAACAATTACTGGGATAAAGATTACAAAACTATAATTTATCCTTTTTAGATTTTCATTTAGAGGATAAGGATCTATAGAGTTGGCATTACCAGCGATAGAATATGGTACTCCCTTTGTCCATCCTGACCAGTGATTCCCTCTTTTTGTATTAACATCCCACCAAGTATTGTTTTCTCCAGAATCAAAAGCTTGAGAAGTACCATTCTGATTATTGTCAATGAAGGAATTGTGATGAATAGCATTATTATTACTACCATTGTCTAAATAGATACCATATCCTTCATTATTCTTGAATTGGTTAAAAGTAAAAAGACTTGAATTAGACAAATACACTCTAATGCCTTTTTCGTTGTAGCTTAAGGTATTTTTAGTAACAAAAGCTGCTGTTGCATACATTTGAATCCCGTAGTCGTTGTTAGTACAATAATTAGATTTCAAAGTAATTTCAGATGAAGTGTCAAGTCGGATACCATGGTTGCTGTTAGAACAAATATTATTTTCTAAAGTTATCTGAGAACAATTCCATAAAAAGATACCATAATGAAAGTTATCATTACAAATTATATTTGAGATGGTAGCATTTCTACACCATCTTAGTAACAAACCTTTGTAAGCTTCAGACATGTCTTGGTTTGAAACACTTATGTCTGAGCAATTTATGAAAATCAACTGACCATACTTTGAATCAGTAAGAGTAATATTTTGAAGATCCAAAAAATACCCTAAAGTTTTGGTATCCACTGTGTTATTTTTTATGGCATACGATCTGTACTCTTCAATACTATCAGCTACTAGGTTTATGCCTTTACCAGATAAGGTATTATTCTCTATTCTTGAATTTCCTGAATTGACTAGATTAATATCAATTCTTTCGTTATTTGCAAAAGTATTATTCATCAATGTTGTTCCAGTAGAACGCATAAGACCGATACCATAATTATGAAAAGTACAGGTATTATTGATTATAGTTGAATCTGAGGATAAATAAACTGATATACCTCCATAGTTGCTGAAAAATAGATTATCTGATAAAATTACTCCAGATGACATATCAAGAAAAACAGCAGTTCCATCATCGGTACACATGTTCTTAGTTATTACAGCACCGTAGGAGTGTTCTAGTTTGATCCCATGATAGTAGTTATCTGTACAAGTATTATTTGATATCGTTACACCAGATGAAGAATGAACATGAATACCATCTCTACTACCTATACAAGTATTATTTATTATAGTGGTTAAAGGAGATAGATATACTCTGATTCCACTAAAATAATTGTCAATGCAAGTGTTATTTACAATATTAGCTGTTCCAACTGTCACTTCTTCAATATTGATTCCTCTTTGACTAGCATTAATGTAGCAGTTACGGATAACAAAGTGTTTGGTTGTAAATTCAACATTAATACCAATCACATCATTCGTTGTGATATTGTAGTTTTCAATAATATATGGATTTATAGAAGATCCATTTCCTGGAAATGCATAATCAGTAAAATTAACGTCTTGTGTGATCATTATTGCTTCATGAGATGTAAAATTGGTACTTGACTCTTCAATTGAAAAATGGTTATTTTCATTTAGAAAATTTGATTGAGTCTGTATTATTCCAGATAGAAATATCAACAAACAAACAACAATTGACACAAATATACTCTTTTTCACTTATTACACTAGTAGATAGTTGACTTGAACAATTATAAAAATTGTGTAAACTAGTTAAGGCTTTATTACGGTTCTAAAATGAGCTTTAAACACTCTTAATTGTCTTTGTACATCATTAATAGCTTCAGCATCTAGAGGTACTTCATTTGTAACAATTTTGCTTAAATCTAATTTTCCTTGTTCAGCAAGATCTAGAAGAAACGGTAATTCAGATAACAAATGGTCAGAAACTCCAATAATCTCCTTTTCTCTGCAGATTACTTCGTATGAACTAATATCGAATGTGTTTGCTGTGATACCAACTAATCCTAGCCGACCAAATCGGGCTAGTGATCTAACTCCTTGATCCATTGTTAACGAAAGTCCAATAAGCTCCAAAGCAACATTAACACCCTCTCCATCTGTTAATTCCATTATTTTCTCTACAGGATCATTGTTCTTAGCATCTATTGGAATAGATCCCATTTCTTCAGCAGATACAAGTTTCTTTGAATCAATATCCACTGCATAAATTTCTCTAGCTCCCAATTCTTTAGCTAATTGTAGAGCAGATATACCCAACCCACCTAATCCGAAAATAGCTATAGTTTCTCCAGATTTGAATCGAGTTTTTCGGAGAGCATGGAGTGAAGTAGCTGATGAACACATCATAACAGAAGCATGTTCAAATGAAATTGATTCAGGTAGTTTGAATACTCCTCTTGTAGGAACAGCGATATACTCTGCATATCCTCCATCAATATCCTTGCCAATCATTTTACCCTGTATACAGAATTGTTCAGTTCCTTGAGTGCAGTATTTACACTTCCCACAAGTGATCATATAATTGAGACAAACTCTATCGCCCTTCTGAAAGTCATCTACATTTTTTCCTACCTTTTCAATCTCTCCTGCAATCTCATGTCCCAAGGAAATTGGCAGACAACCAACTGAAGAGACGCCATCTCGATAGTGAACATCAGAATGACAAATACCTGCAGCTTTTATTCTAATTAAAACCTCGTCATCCTTAGGTTTTGGAGTGAGTATTTCTCTATTTTCTAGATCTTGGTTAATTTCAATAAGCTGAACAGTTTTCATTGTTCTTCAAATACAAATCTAATATATATTATTTTCAGTATCATGATGACATTTAGATTGGGAAGTCAAACTTTGTAAAAATTATGCAAAACAATTATAAACTACATTTATCGATATATGCTCATCATAAATACAATAAATAGAAGTGAGACAATATTGAATAAACGCATACATATAATTTGTACAATAATATCTTTGAGTATAGTTTTGAGTCTAGGTTTTAACCCTAATGCTAGTTTCCAGATTCAAGCAATAACAGACATTGAAAGTGGAAATATTGATGATTTGGACTACACAATTAGTGGTCCAATATTGATAGATGAAGAAAGTGATTTTACTAATCTAGGTTTCTCAGGTTCTGGTATAAATGGCGATCCGTACAAAATAGAAGAGTTGAAAATAGAAACCTCAAACTCTTATGGCATTCAAATTTCAGGCGTTTCATCATATTTTACTATTGAAGATTGCTATATTGATGCAGAACAATATGCAATTAATATTGAAGGTCCAGTTGCAGGTCAAGTTCAAATTGAGAATAATACACTTGTAAATACAAACCACGGAATATACATCAATAATCTAGATGATCTCGAAGTTGTCAATAATACTATACAAAATTGTGGTCAATATTCAGCTAGAATTTACTTTAGTGATGGAATGAAAATAATAAATAACACCTTCATTGGTAGTCAAGTAGTCTATCTAGCAAATGCTCAATCTGCAATAATTGAGAATAATACTTGTATTGATACAGGTTTTAATATTTATACAAATGGTGCTTGGTTCCATGATCATATAGTTACAAATAACTACGTCAATGGAAAACCATTAGGCTTCTTTGCTAATCCTCAAGACTTAGTAATTTCTGATAATATTTATGGACAAATAATCATCGGTGATGGTGATAACGTTACCATAAGAGATCAAGTAATTGGAAATACTGCAATATCGATAAATTGTGTAGAAGTTAACGGATTAAATCTGATTAACAATACATGCCTCAATAATCAGTTCAATGGAATCAAAGTTATAGGTTGGAACACTCTTATTGAGGATTGTGAGGTGGGATTTGTTAGTGCTTATGGTGCAATTGATGTTAGTACGAGCGTTAATACAATGATACGCAACTGTTACCTGCACGACAGTGATTTTGGAGTAATAGCCGTTAATTCTCCAAATATTACTTGTTTCAATAACACTATAGAAAATAATTCTGGATATGGAATTAGATATCAAAGCAATGCAGTAGGATATGTATACAATAATACAATAATCAATTCAGGACAAGGTTTAAGGTTCCATTCATTTGATTTAACTACAATTGCATACAATATCTTTGAAAATAGTCCTTCTGGATTTTATGGTATAAATTTTGATTCAGGATGTAATAATAACACTATACACAATAATTTCTTCCTGAATAATAATCCTGGAGGTATTTCTGAAGCTCTAGATGAAGGATTCAATAATACATGGTTTGATGAAAGTACTCAGACAGGTAATTATTATTCTGATTATTCGGGTTCTGGAGATTATATTATAGAAGGTTCAGCAGGTTCTGTTGATCCATATGTAATTGTAGATTCAATAAGTCCTGTTATTGTAGTAAAAGCTGCTGACCTAGATTATACTGAAGGTGAAACAGGGAATGCTATTCATTGGCAAGCATCTGAACAATATCCAAGGTTCTACCAAATGATGCTAAATGGTTCAATTTTTAGATCTACAGTTTGGAGAAGCTTTGATATAATCAATCTGAATGTTGATGGATTAATTACAGGGGTACATAACTATACAACTGTTTTCTATGACATTGCTGGTAATTCTATTGCTAGTACCATAGTCGTTACTGTAATTGCAGTTGTGCCAGAATTTCAACAATTGAGTATTTTGTTAATATTCTTGAGCATTATCTCAATTATATCAATTAGTAGTATATTAAAAAGGAAGAAGTTTAGATAAACATGCTTCCACTCGTTTTCTTTTTTAACAACTATTTATCTTGATTTGCTGGGAGACTTAAGTTAAAAGGCTGTTCTTGTAAATTAATCAGATCTTTTTGCAAATAATTATTTGCCTTATAGCTTCCCATTAAATGTGTAATTTCCATCCCTTCAGAAATTATTACAGGTTTATCTTTCTCTTTTTTCAAATTTTATAGGTATATTTTTAAGACGAAAGAAATAGAGTCTTCATTCTCTTCTCTTTTTTTCTAAAATAGTTTCTAAAGACAAAATTCATATGAAAGTAAAGTATTGTAAAACCATGAAGGCTATAATCAATGTTAAAATTTATGATTATGAATCCTATATTGAAAACGGTTTTTGTATTTACGGTAAAGAAATCAACGCAGTCGGAAATATGAAGAATTTTCCTGATTTTGATGGTGAAATTATTGACGGTAAGAACAAAATTCTCCTTCCAGGACTTATCAATTCTCACACCCATATCTATTCTACACTTGTTCGAGGAGCTTCCATTCCTTTTAATCCTAAGAGTTTCAGAGACATTCTAGAACAGCTCTGGTGGAAGTTCGATAGCAAGCTAGATAATACCTCTACTTTCCATAGTGCAATGGTTTATGGTTTGGAATCGTTGAAAAATGGTGTAACTTCATTAATAGATCATCATGCAAGTGGAATAGACATTATAGGTAGTCTTGAGGCACTAAAGAAAGCTATTGTTGATAAGCTTGGTATGCGTGGAATTTTCTGTTTTGAAACCAGTGATCGATTTAATGTTGAAGAATGTATTGAAGAAAACTTAGCTGGTTTGAAATATGATTCTTTTGACTCTAAAGGAATGTTCGGCTTGCATGCTTCTATGAGTCTTTCAGAAGAAACTCTCGATAAAGTTTCAAGGGTTCTAAAAGGTGCTCCCATTCATGTTCATGTTGCTGAAAGTATAGAGGATGAAGAAGATTCAATTGAAAAATATAGAATGAGAGTTGTTAATCGTTATCTAAACTACGGTCTTTTGAATAAAGATTCTATTCTCGCTCATTGTGTTCACATTGATGAAGATGAAGCTAAATACATAAGCCAGAATAAAGCCGTTATTGCTCTCAATCCAACATCTAATATGAACAATGCCGTTGGTGCTTTTAACATTGATATGTTTCGCAATAACGATATTCAGATACTCATTGGTAATGATGGTCTTGGTACAAACATTGCAAAAGAATGGACTTATTTCTTTTTTGCTGGTAAAGCAGGGATAAACGATGCAGCTGGTATTGGGTTTGACGAGTTACTAAAATACATTAATGGTTCATATGATTACTTTGGTCGTCAAATGGGAATAAAAATTGGTAAGATTAAGGAGGGCTATGTTGCTGATTTTGTTCTCGTTCCTTATCTTAATCCTACAGATATGGATAGAAATAACGCTTTTGGTCATGTCTTCTTTGGGTTATTTGATAACTTCAAACCATCATGTGTGATAGTTAAAGGAAAAACACTCATTGAAAATTACAAAAGTATTTTTGATGAGGAAAAATTATATAAGGACGCTCATAAGGCATCTAAAGCCTTATGGAAAAGGTTAGGTGATGCTTAAATGGATCTATCAGTAAAACTTCTAGGACTACATTTCGAAAATCCTCTAGGACCTGCAGCAGGACCAATTGTTGAAGGTCTAGAAAACATGCAATTTTTCAATAATAATTTGTGTGGTTATAATGTTGCAAAGACAATTTCAGTTGAAGGAGCAATAGTTCCGAAACCTTGCATAGCTGGAACAACTACAACTATTTACAATTGTGAACTATGGTCTGAACTGCACTCAGATGAATGGATAAATGAAATTCTTCCTACAATACTCAAAGAGAAGAAAAAACCAATAATCATAAGTGCTGGTTATCAAGAAGAGGATTTTAGATATCTTATACCTAAACTTGATCCTTTTGCAGATATGTTTGAGATTTCAACTCACTATGTTAAAGAAAATCTTGCTGGTATAGTAAAGAGTATTCGAGAAAATACTGACAAACCAGTTTTTATGAAACTCAGTCCTCATGTAGATGATTTTCTAGGATTTGTTAAAACAGTAATTGATGCTGGAGCAACAGGGATTGTTGCCATAAATTCACTAGGACCAGGAACTGCGATAGATTTGAAAAAACGCTCAGTTCTTCTAGCAGAGCAAATATGGATGAGTGGTCCTTCTATCAAGCCTATTGCAATTCATAGAATTTACAACATTAGGAAAGCATATCCAGATATACCAATTATCGGTGTAGGAGGGATAGGAAAGGCTGAAGATGTAATTGAATTCATTCTTGCTGGATCTGATCTTGTGCAAATGCTTTCTTCTGCTCTAATTAAAGGAAGACGTTTATATGATAAAATAATAAAAGATCTTCCAGCAGCTCTTGAAAAATATGGTTTTTCATCAATTGAAGAGATTAGGCAAATTAGAAAAGAGACCGTTTTCAAGGATGTAGATACATCTGTAGATAACTATCCATCTTTCAATGAAAAATGTAACATGTGTATGCTATGTGTTCGTATCTGTCCAGCTGGAGCTTTAACTGCAGAAGAAACCATCATCGTTGATAAAGAGAAATGCATACACTGTGGTTTGTGTGAATCTCGTTGCCCACAAGATGCTATATATGGGGTCTTACGAAAATAAAGAATTGTTTCTCTGAATTATTGACAGGATTAGTCTTAAAATCATCAAGGGAAAGAAGAAAATAGCAGTTTTATGTCTTTTTTTCTTCTTTGGCAGTCCAGAAAAGATGATTCATGTATTTTTCTATTTTGATCAATCTTTTCTTACTCATTCCATCAAGCATTTTTTTGATTTCTTCTTCGCTTAGATCAGGGAAAAGAGTCATTATCTGATCTTCTCGTAAAGGATGTCTTTTTGTTATACTTAATATCTGATCTTCTGGTGATGCATCTCTATCAACGCTTTCAATAAGTAGGTTCTCAAAATGGGCTATACTTTCGGCGTTGAGACTTCTTTGTGCTTCCGCTAGAACTTCATTAGTTGGGATTTTTACCCAAGATTCAGCGGGAGGGCGAATTGGCACATTAATGAAGGTTTTGTCGACTTTCAACTCATCAAGAAACTCTTTTATTGCTAATGTGGTTTCCTTTGAATCATTTTTATCTTTAACTAGCATTACTTCCATCCAAATTTGATTAGAAAACTCTTCTCGAAATTTCTTCATTCCCTCTTTGATTAGATCTAGTCTCAAATCCTTATGAGGACGATTTATTATTCGAAATGTTCTTTCGTCAACAGCATCTAATGTTGGCAGAACCACGTCTGATAAGAGTAAATCCTTTCTCACTTCTTGTTTGTAAAGAAGAGCTCCGTTAGTTATAACAGCAACAGGAATATTCGTGACTTTCTTAATCTCTTCTATCAGTTCTCCTAAACCCAAGTAAAGAGTAGGCTCACCATCTCCAACAATTGTGATATAATCTATTACATGCTCTTTCTCAAGCGCTTGTTTGACTTCTTGAACAATGTCTTGTACTGGAAAAAACATCTTTCTATCATTTGTTAAAACAGATGTTCTTCCTAGTTGACAATAAATACAAGAATAATTACATGTTTTAGGAGGAATTGGACTAATACCGAGTGATCTTCCTAACCTTCGAGAAGGTACAGGTCCGAATACATATTTCATTTCGATTAGATATACTCCTTTAAACTATTCAAGTTTTTGGAAAATACACCAAGAAAAGGAGAATTTGTATTAATTCAACGAAAATTCTTAAGAAATGGACAATTCTTATTAGCATATACGGTGTTATTTAATGAGCAATCACATATTGAAATGTATTAGTTGCAAAAAAGAATTTGATCCTAAACCCGGTCTCTATTATTGCGAATCTTGTGGATATATTATGGGTACTTTGGAAGTAATTTATGATTACAAAACAATTAAGAAAAGCTCGTCAGTAACTGAGAAGAAGTTTGATAATAAGGCTTCAATGTACCAGTTTGATTTTCTACTTCCTACAAAACCAAAGGGGAAATTTGATGATTATGTTGGTGGAACACCATTGTACAAATTCAATCTTCTTGGAATCAAAGATGTTCTTGTAAAATATGATGGCTCCAACCCCTCTAGTTCTTATAAAGATCGTGCGAGTTCTATTGCAATCAACAGAGCAATTGATGAAGGAGCTGATATTTTATTCTGTGCATCAACAGGTAATGCTGCATCGTCTTTAGCTATTCTCAACGCACCTACTGGGATGAGAACGTATATTTTTGTTCCAGCTTCAATTCCCGCTGGGAAAAGAGCTCAGCTTGAAATTTCAGGAGCAGAGGTAATGGCTGTTGAAGGAACATATGATGAGGTTTATGATGTGTCTCTAGATATTGGACTCAAAAAAGGATGGTACTGTAGACATGCTGCAATTAATCCCTATCTTCTTGAAGGAAAGAAAACTGGAGCATTTGAGATAATAATTCAGAATGATTTTGTTGTACCTGATTATGTTCTTGTAGGAGTGGGTGATGGAACAGTAATTAGCTCTCTTTACAAAGGATTTTGGGAATTCAAAGAAGTTGGTTTAACAGACAAGATTCCCCGTATTATTGGTGTTCAAGCTGAAGGTATACCCGCGATAAAGGAAGTATTTGATAAAGGAAAACCATATACGCCTATAGCGATCATAGGTAAGACTATCGCGGATAGTATCTCTGTTGGTAAGCCACGTGATGTCATTAAAGCTTGTACCTATATTGAAGCTTGCGATGGTTATTTCATCTCACTCACAGATGAAGAAATTCTAGATGCTATAGTCGAATTAGGAAAAGAAACTGGTTTATTCGCAGAACCAGCTGGAGCAGTACCTTATGGTGGGCTGAAAAAACTTATTTATGAAGAAAAAATAACTGAATCAGATACTGTTTGTCTTGTTATCACTGGTAATGGACTTAAAGATATCAATGCAGTTGAAGGTGTAATCAACACAGAATCTATATCAATTAAGGATTTAGAAAAAAGGTTTGAATGATGAAATTTATTCTCAACCAAGAAATAGTAAAAATAGATGAACCATTAGGTAACTCCACTCTTGATTTCCTGCGAAATAAAGGTATGAAAGGAGTCAAGGAAGCATGCCACGAAGGTGAATGTGGTGTTTGTATGATTCTTCTTGGAGAGTTAAAGGATAAAAATGTTGAATATAAAGCTGCTACATCCTGTATTCTCCCTCTTGGTGAAATTGTTGGCAAACATGTTGTAACAATTGAAGGCTTAAATCAGGAGAAATTAAGTCCCATTCAACAAGCGTTGGTAGACGAGGGAGCAAGTCAGTGCGGTTTTTGTACACCAGGGTTCGTCGTTAGTTTGACTGGTTTTTTCCTAAATGAAAAACTTGAGAAAAAGGATATTCTGACATCTATTGAAGGGAATTTATGTCGATGTGGTGCCTATGCTGCAATTATTAGATCAGCAGAGAAGTTAGCAAAGGAAATCTCAGTTGAAGACAAAAAATCACAAGAAAGAATCCAAAAACTCATTGAAATTGGTATTCTACCAGATTATTTTTCAGATATACCAGATAAGCTAGATAAACTAAAAGAATCGAGTAGTACAAAACTGCTAAAAGAAGGGACTATTGTTGCTGGAGCAACAGATTTGCTAGTTCAGCAGGAAAGTCTATCTGACCCAATCTTTTTATCAGAAAAAGAGCTCTCAGGAATACATTTAGATGGAAATTACATCTATATTGGTGCAACGACATCGATGGAAGATATACGTGTTTCAGAAGAGCTAAATGCTCTTTTTAATACTAAACAAGACATATCTCTAGTTTCCGCTTATCCTATTAGGTTACAAGCTACTTTAGGAGGAAATCTCGTTAATGCTTCTCCTATTGGGGATCTTATTATCTATTTTCTTGCTCTAGACGCAGAAATAAGTCTTAAGAATGAAAGAGATGGGAGAATTATCAAACTTAGAGATTTTTACAAAGATTATAAAATAATGGATATTAAGACGGGGGAGATAATTGAGTGGCTTAGAATCAATAAAAAAGAGAGGTTGTTTAACTTTGAAAAAGTAGCGCGAAGGAAATATATGGACATTGCTAGTGTCAACAGTGCTATTTCATTTGATTTAAACAATGATAAAATACAAAACGCTCATTTATCTGCTGGAGGAGTAGCTCCTGTTCCTAAGTATCTGGGAAAAACTTCTAATTATCTTGAGAACAAGAAAATCTCAGAAGATATTATAAAAGAAGCTGTAAAAATTGCCGATTCTGAGGTTAGTCCAATAGATGATGTTCGAGGATCAGCTCGTTACAAGAGATTACTCCTTAGACAGTTAATTTATGCTCACTTCTTAACACTATTTCCTGATTTGGAGGTATCAATATGAAGGATCTAATTTCTCCTCACACTCGTGGTGAATCGATTTATATTGATGATATACCTGAACCAGTTAACCTACTATATGCAGTAGTCTTTACATCAAATATACCACACGGAAAAATCATCTCCCTTGATATAAAGAAAGCGGAAAAAAGTGAAGGTGTATGCAAAGTACTTATCGCTAAAGATATTCCAGGAGACAATCAGATAGGACGTCTTATTCAGGATGAAGAACTCCTTGCAGAGAAAGAAGTTCTATTTATTGGGCAACCCATTGCAGTAGTTTTAGCTGAAACAAAAGAGCAAGCCAAACAGGCAACTAAATTAATTGACATAGAATATGAAAAACTTCCTTCTGTATTCGACTCCCGTAAGGCAGCAAAAAAAGGATTACTGATTTCTTCTTCACGCACATTAACAATTGGAAATATTGAATCAACTTGGGAAAAATGTGCAACTGTAATTGAGGGAATAGCTGAGTCGGGGGGTCAAGAACATGTATATCTTGAAACACAAGCTTCGCTAGCTATACCAGATGAAAATAGCAGAATAATCATTTATTCTAGTACTCAAGCACCTACAACAGTTCAAGGTACAACTTCAATAATTCTTGGCTGTGATATGAACCTAATTGAGGTTGATGTAAAACGACTTGGCGGAGCTTTTGGTGGGAAAGAAGACCAGGCTACACCATGGGCTGCTATCTGTGCACTCGGAGTTTACCATACAGACCGACCAGTTAAACTAGTTCTTACAAGACGTGAAGATATTCAAATGACGGGTAAACGTCATCCCTATTCAACTGATTATAAAATAGGTTTAGATGAAGAAGGTAAGATACTTGCTTTTTATGCTGAATTTTATCAAAATTCAGGTGCAGCAGCTGACCTTTCGACAGCTGTTCTTGGACGAGCGCTATTTCATGCAACTAATGCATACTATATCCCCAATGTCCGTGTAACTGGTTATCCATGTAAAACAAATATCGTTCCTTTCACTGCTTTCAGAGGCTTCGGTGGTCCTCAAGGAATGTTTGTTATAGAGTGTGCTATTGCACATGCTGCTGAAGTAACAGGCATCCCAGTTTCAGTTTTACAAGAGAAAAACTTACTCCAGGAAGGAGATCAATTTCATTATGGACAGCAAGTTGAGAATTGTAACGCACAACGAAGTTTTTCTCAAGTTGTTAAAGATACTAATTTTGACAAAAGAAAAAAGGAGATAGAAGATTTTAATACAAATAATCGATTTACAAAAAAAGGAATTTCCATAATGCCCATTTGTTTTGGGATTTCATTCACTTCTTCTTTTCTTAATCAAGCTGGAGCACTTGTTAATGTTTACAAGGATGGCAGTGTAAGTATTAGCACTGGCGCAATTGAAATGGGTCAAGGGGTTAACATTAAACTCAGACACATCGCAGCAAAAACCCTTTCTATTAATCCTGAAAGGATTCGGATAGAAAGCACAAGTACTAGCCGTGTAATAAATACTTCACCAACTGCTGCAAGCACTGGGGCTGACCTCAATGGAAAAGCAGTAGAGATAGCTTGCAACAAGATTATAGATCGATTGAAAAATGCTGCAGCAGAGGAATTAAGTGCAAATGCAATTTCAATAGAATCTGAGTATGTTTATCAAGACGGAAAAAGAACAGGGATTTCTTGGAAGAAACTTGTCAATTTAGCTTATTTGCAAAGAGTTAATCTTTCTGCTCAAGCATTTTATGCAACCCCTAGAATTCATTTTGATACTAAAAAAGAGAAGGGAAGACCTTTTGCTTACCATGCTTATGGAACAGCTGTTACAGAAGTAACGGTTGATTGCTTAAGAGGGACATATACAATTGATAAAGTTCAAATGGTACACGATGCAGGAAAAAGTCTAAACTATCTTGTAGATTTAGGACAAGCAGAAGGAGGATTAATTCAAGGAATCGGCTGGATGACTGTAGAAGAATTAGTCTTTGAAAAAGGAAGAAACTTCACAGATTCCTTATCAACATATAAAATACCTAACCTTTATTTCACTCCTAAGATTGAAGTTACTTTTCTAGAAGATGCTGATAATCCAGAAGCTGTTTTGAAATCAAAAGCTATTGGAGAACCACCCTTCATGTATGGAATAGGTACTTACTTAGCTTTAAAAAATGCAGCTCAAGCTTTCAGAAAAGATAAAGAATGGGAGTATTCAGCACCTCTTACACCTGAGAAGTTGCTTTTATTCTTATATGATCTGGATTGAAAGGAAATGAAATCAGGTGAGATGCTAATATGAATGAAGAACAATTCTGGAAAAAACTTCTACTAGAGATTGAAGCAGATAATACTGTAGTATTAGCCATTATAATTCGTCGAGAAGGATCTGCTCCAAATGTGCCTGGAGCAAAAATGTTTGTTACTCTTGATAACTTATGTGGGACTATAGGAGGAGGCATTTCTGAACACAAACTAGTAGAAGATGCAAGAGCTTTGATTGAAGAAGAGAAATTTACCTCAGAAACAATCCACTTGGAACACAATGACAAAGCTTCAGAAAATAGGTCTGGCATGATTTGTTCAGGTTCACAAACTTTCGCATTAATTCCTCTTACTGTTAAGGACAAGAATGTACTTGAACAAATAGTTGAAGCTTATTCAAAGACAAAACCTGGTAATCTAACATTGAATGAAGATGGAATCAGCATTGATTTTAACAGAATATTATCAAAAGATAAAATCTATGTCGAAGAAAATGGTAAATGGTTTTATCGAGAAAATGTTGGAATGCAGAACAAACTTTTTGTGATCGGGGGAGGACATGTTTCTCTTTCTTTATCTAGGATTATGGAAACACTAGATTTTCATATAACTGTTTTTGATGATAGAGATAACCTCCCTACTATGCTCTCTAATTCTTATGCGAATGAAAAGAGAATTATCTCTTATGAAAACATTGAGGAGTATATTCCTGAAGGAAATAATATTTATGTTATAATAATGACTTTTGCTCATATATCAGATGAACGTGTACTAGAAAAAATGTTGAGTAGAAAATATGCCTACTTGGGTATGATGGCTAGTACAGCAAAGAAGAAACAAATATTTGATAATCTTAAAGAAAAAGGCATTTCAAAAACTCTACTTAAAAAGGTATACTCACCAATAGGTGTTAGTATCAAAAGCGATACTCCTGAAGAAATAGCCGTCAGTATTGCAGCTGAAATAATCAAAGTCAAAAATTCTTTCGACTAAGATTAATTGTTGATTTCGTAAATAGTTCTGAAGAAGACATTCTTGCATTGTATTCAGAAAAAGAAGAAAATAGATTTTTCCTTCATTTTATTCTGATATAAAAGGAGTAAATCAGCAAAAACACCTGTATATCAAGTCAAGAATGATTATTACAAACCCATCTGGAAGTAGATTCTGTCAATCAGTCTTTCAAATGCAGAACTAACATTTTGTCCTGACTTAGCAGATGTTTCCACATATTCTACTTTTATTCCTCCCCATTCTGAGAGTATTTGTGCATAGGTCATTGCAGAGGTTTTGTTTACTTGTACTTCTTCCGGAAGCTCTCCTCTAAGATCAGTTTTGTTTCCTATGATCACTAAGGGTATGAGTTTATTATCATTGTATTTGATCATCTCATTAATCCAAAAATCGATATTTGTAAAAGTATTTGGACGTGTCACGTCAAAAACAACCATAGCTCCGTAAGTGTTTGCATAATAAGCTCCTCTTACTTCTGAAAACCTAGGTTGCCCTGCTAAATCCCAAATTTGTAGGCTGACAATATAATCTTCATAAGGAACCTGCTTCACGCTGAAGTCAGCGCCTATGGTCATTAGATAGTTTTCTCGAAAACTCTTTCCTAGATAATTTCTTCTTAAACTTGTTTTACCTACGGCCCCATCACCGATCAAAACCACTTTAAAAATTCTTCCTAGGTCACCCGACATTTGAGATTCTACCTCATTATATTTTGATGTAATTTAAATCTTCTTATGTTCCAAGTTTGCAAAGTTATTGCATAGTAATGTCTATACACAATTATATGTTCTTTTACTATTTATTTTTTCTGGACATATTTTTTTATTTTTGCTACAAACTACCCTTTAAAAGTTTTCTAGATTATCTTCTCTTGTGATTAAAATGCAATTAAGTGATATTGTTCCTGATTTTACTCTAAAAGATCAAAATAATGAAGATTTCAATCTTTATGATATTAAAGATAAGCTTGTTTTACTATCTTTCCATCCTCTTGCTTGGACTGGAGTTTGTGCTAAACAAATGCAATCTCTTGAATCTTCTAAATCTGAATTCGATGATTTAGATGTTATAGCTGTTGGAGTTAGTGTTGATTCTATTCCCTCTAAGAAAGCTTGGGCTGAGAATCTTGGCATTAAAGAGACTAAGCTTCTTGCAGATTTTTGGTCTCATGGTGCTTTAGCTGAATCTTTAGGTTTATTTAATGAAGATAAAGGTATTTCAAATCGAGCTAATATTCTTGTTGGTAAAAACAAGGAAATAGTTTTTATGAAGATTTATGAAATGTCTACAGTTCCTGACTTTGATGAGATAACAAGTTTCATCAAAAAGGAACGTAAAAAAGGAAGAAAATTATAATAAAGGTGAATTAAATGTTAAATGAAGGTGAAAAAGCCCCCCTATTTTGTTTACCAAACGATAAGAATGAGAATATTTGTTTGGACCAATTCAAAGATAAATGGGTAGTTATCTATTTTTATCCTAGAGATAATACTCCAGGATGTACAACTGAGGCTTGCGATTTTAGTGCCAATATCACTGATTTTGTTGATATTGATGCTGTAGTGATTGGAATCAGTCCTGATTCTCCTGAAAGGCATGCTAAGTTCATAGCTAAACATGACTTGAAACACATTTTGTTGAGTGATGAAGATCATAAGGTTCTTGAGCTTTATGATGCATGGAGAAAGAAACTACTGTATGGAAAAGAGCTCTTTGGAGTTATTCGAAGTACCTATCTTATTAATCCTCAAGGAGTTATAGCTAAGGTTTGGCCCAAAGTTAAGGTTAAAGGTCATGTTAGTGAAGTCAGAGATGTTCTCAAATCTTTAAAATAGGACTGTGATAAAAATGGAGTTGAAACAAGTTATTGAAGAGAGACGAGCTTTTAGAGCTTTTGAACCTGTTGAAATAACAGATGATTTTGTTAAGGAGATAGCATATCTAGCTTCTAGAGCACCATCCTGTGGTAATAAGCAGCCTTGGAGATTTGTCTTTGTTCAAGATAAAGCTGTTTTATCTGAACTTCATGAGGCTCTTAGTGGAGGTAATTATTGGGCAAAAGAAGCTTCAATGATAATAGCTGTTCATTCTCATCCTGATATAGGATGTTTAATCGGTCCTAGAGAATATTATCTCTTTGGGACAGGGATGGCTACCGCTCATTTAATGCTTTCAATTGTTGACAAAGGTCTAGTGGCTCATGCTATGGCTGGCTTTAAAGAAGGTTTAGCTAAAGAAATTCTTAAAATTCCTGAAGAAAATAGACTGATTGCATTACTTGCTGTTGGTAAAAGAAGTGATGATTTAAGTAAACTAGGTGAAAAACATCAGGAAGATGAAATAACCAGGTCTTTAAGGAATAAATTTGAAGAATATGCTCATATTGATCGATATGAGTAATTACTTTCTTTTAGAATGACTAGGATTAGCCATAATCTTTTAAGAAGAAATTCATACTTTATAATGACATTTATGGAATCTACTAGTGATAAAAAGACATTAAAGGATATCAAAAACATTATTTCCAAAACATCTAGAGATGGGTCATATTTTATTCTTATACAAGTAATTTTAGGTTTGATCCTAATGATTTTATTTGCACTAGCTTATTATTTATTTTTTGCTGGTGATGTTTCTGCAATAGTTTCAAATTTCATAACAATTGATGTTTATTCATTTGTAGCAGGAATAGCTTTAATGTTCTTTAGTGCTAGTTTAGGTTTCAAAGTACTAGCATTTATCACTATAATATTTTCACTTCTATACTTTACAATAAATATTTTATTGTTTTCTCTAATTTTCAGGTTAAGTAGAACTTTCAAACAACTTGAAGAAGAAGAGAAGACTCTGATACAAGCTTCAAAAATACAGAAATGGTTTATCGTTTATGTTTCTCTTTCATCATTAGCATTCTTTCTCCCAAGTTTTGGTTGGATTATAGCTATCATGATTGCAAATGCTTGTTTGAATGTTAGTTTCTACAACTTCAATGTTATCTTGAGCCGTTATGGTCTCAAACCAACTGTCTTAAAGAATTCAGCTTATCACATACTTGCTGGAAGTTTCATAACTATTGTTTTCTCATTATTACTTTTCATTGATATCTTTTATCTTCCAGGAATCATAGTGGGATATATTTTCTATTATTTCGCGTTTAACAACATGAAAAATCATATTTTATTCGTTGCACCAACAATGAGAGACACCCCTCCTCCTCCTTCAGTACCAGCACCTAGCGCCCCTCCTCCAAGACCAGTAATTAATTCGACTGGAGAAATAAAAGTTGCCAAAATTCCTTCTCCTCCAGCATCAGAATTTGATGAAAATAGTGAGTAAGACATCTAGGTTAAGAAGCTCATTAGTGTTTTTTGTAGTAATTTTTTCTATTAAATTTTCTTTCTCAAATACTTCACCCATGTGAAAAATGAAACAAGGAGAACTGGTAATCCTATTCCTAAAGATAATCCGAGAATGAGTTCAATTTTTTGCCCAATTCTAAATTTGATAGAACCTATATTCTCATAAAACTCTGAATCAATTGATAGATGACCTCCTTCATCAGCTACAACAATCGATATTTGATGCATACCATTGGTTATTTCTCCTAGATAAAATTTAACTTTAAGAGGTTCCCAATATTTGGGAAAAGTGATGTTCTTATTTTCTACTAATTGATCATCTAAGTAGATGAAGTATTCTCCTGTGAAATTTGTTTTAGATCTGAAATTATACCACACATTCCACTCAAAATATTGATTGTCTTCTAAATCAACAAAAATGGGAGCTGATGTTATCGGTGAAAATCTGATCCTTTCCATTCTATAATACTCATATAACTCGTCTTCTTCTATGGGTGAGAATAGTTTCCAAACTATTTCTCCTTCATTACTTACTTCAATTGCTTTTGATCCTTGACTCTCCCCTAGATAAGTTGTATGACCAAATACACCTAATTTGTTATTATTAGGAAGCAAGTCACAATCTCCCCAGATAATGCTCCAATAATCTGTAGGTGCAGACCACTCCCACGTCACATTGGCTTGCATTTTATCCTCGTCGATTGTAATTTCAACCAATCTTGAATGTCGATTCATTGCATCAGTTTGGTTATGGAAATCATTATCGAAAAGTAGAAACCTATCATCACCAATTTTTTCTAGACTGTGGCTATGAAAGAAGAGATAATCTCTCTGGTTTCCATAAATATCATACATAGTGAAATTTCCATACTCCCCCAATCCCCATATCAGGTCCCCAGTCTGATGATCTATTTTGTAAAAAGTATTTGTGCTTCTACAATTCAGATACATCATATCTTTATCTTCATCAAAAACAAGGGAGTTGGCATGAGTTATATCCAAAATTGCTAGCTCGTCTTCGAAAGGACATGTTTGCCATAATTCAACATAATTCCTTGTGTCTATAGATCGAATAAGATGGCCAGTGGAATTATATTCATTGATAAGATCAAAAAGATACGTTTTCTCATTAATATCAACTTCATACGAATCTAAAGTAAAATATGTATCTCGAAGATGATCCATCTCTATCTCATGATGTCCTTCAAAATACAGATTCACAGTAACATTTGTTTCTATATTCCATAACTTGGCTCCTCCGTAGTCACCATAGATTAAAGTTGTAGAATTAATGAACTCAATAGGTTGGTCAGCTAATAAAGGCTCAGAACTAATCCCTCTTTCAATAATAATATTACCATCTAAATCAGCAATCACTATTTTACGGCTTAGAAATCCTCCTGTTGAAAAATTATTTTGTTCAAGTACTAACAGATTATATCCCTCAAATCGATTAGACGAAGTTTCATCTTGAGAATTCTGAATTTGAAGAACAGTTGAACTTGAGATGTAAGCATTTGTTCCCATTATTTGTGTTTGCAATAGAATAAGAATTACAAATACAGCCACTAATTTTGAATAATTAGACAAGTTTAATGATTTGTTGATTCTCATCCCAGCATCTGGTTATTTTAACTTAATTTATGTTTTTTGTAATAACTTCTTGAAAATCTGTTTCTTCTTCAAAAATTTAAACCAAACAAATATTCCACCAGACGCAAGAATAAAACCACTTATACCCAGCGATAATCCTAAGACTAAAGCTTTGTTATTGATATCTTTGAAAATCAAAGAACCTGTAGAACTAAATTTTTCCGATTCATTCGATAGATGTCCAGCTTCATCTGATACAATTAATGAGATGTTGTGAGTTCCAGCAGTGATTTCATCAACAGAGTACTGGATTTGCACTGATTGCCAAAAACGTGGAAGTATAATTTGACCTGTTTCTACGGTGACTTCATCAATATTTATGTAGTAAGTTCCAGTGAAATCAGTTTTTGATTTGAAATTATACCAAATATCCCATTCTAAATAAGTGGAATTTATAGTTTCAATAAATCGGGGGTCTGAAACAATTGGTGCAAATCGAACTCTCTCCATATTATAAACACCAAAAATATCATCTCCAACTTTTGGAAAAGCAAACTCCCAAACAATTTCATGCTCACGGTTAACCTCAACTAACCTTGCACCCAAATCTGTATTAATGTGATCAGTTGATCCAAAAACACCTAGCATATTATTGTTGGGTAAAACATCACAGTCCCCCCACCAACCACTGAAATAATCTTGAGGTGATATCCACTCCCATGTAATATTTGCAGTTTTGGATGTTTCACTAATTGTTATTTCAATTAATCTGGAATGGAAATTACTTGCGTCAGTCTGATTATGATAATCATTATCAAAATAAGTAAACTTGTTATCACTGATTTTTTCCAAATCATGTCCGTGATAAAACATGATCTCTTGCTGAATGCCATTGATGTCGTACATAGTGAAATTTCCGTATTCTCCTAATCCCCAGACTACGTCTCCTGTTTTATGGTCAATTTTGTAGAACGTATTCAGATTTCTGGAATTTAGATAAACCGCATCTTCTTTTTCGTCATAGATTACTGAATTGGAGTGTGTAATATCCCTTAGGCTTGACTCCATATCTTCAAAGGGACACCATTGTGATTCATTTACAAAATCAATAGTATCCACTTCCCAAACGAGATCTCCCTCTGGAGTGTATTCTTGAATCTTATCATAGAGATATTCCTCTCCACCGATTTCAATAACGTATCCTTTTAGAACAAAGTAAGTATCATTTGCATAATTCCTTTCTATATCATGATGTCCTGAAAAATTCAAATTAGTTGTCGTATTTGTTTCAATATTCCATAGCTTAGCTTGTCCAAGTTCTGCGTAAAGGATTGTTGTTGAATTAATGAATTCAGCAGCATTATCGGCTAAAGCTCCATCTGTAAGCATCTCTCGTTCAAAGTAGATTCTTCCATCCATATCTGTGATAAACATGGTTCGATTTAGTATCTCCCACCCAGAAGTGCTGTGTCTTTCCACAACAAATAAATTATATCCTTCAAAACGATCTGAACCAACATTCTTGAGAATAGAATATTCAAACAATTCATCTGAAGAAATATCGGAGTCTAAAAATCTATAATTTGGGATGAAGTTTAAAAAAATGATTAGAATTACAAAAAGTGCTTTAGACTTGATAGATGTGTTGAGGAACATTTTGTAATTCTTCCCTTTCCTTAGAAGTTAAATAGTTTTCTTAGTGTCTGTACCTTATGTTCTTTATCAAATATTTGCTTTGTTTTGTTGAAGTGACAAATAATTCTAAAAACCTTAGAATTTTTGTTCTTTGGATACTATTTAAAACGAAATTTCTATCTTGTACTTGAAGAAAATGTCTAAGCCAAATCATCTGATAAATGAACAGAGTCCATATTTGCTCCAGCATGCTTACAATCCAGTAGACTGGTATCCTTGGGGAGAAGAAGCCTTCAAAAAAGCTGCTGAAGAAGATAAACCAATTTTTCTATCTGTTGGTTACGCAACTTGCCACTGGTGTCACGTTATGGAACATGAATCTTTTGAGGACCAAGAAGTAGCTAAAATTCTAAATGATAATTTTATTTCAATTAAGGTAGATAGAGAAGAACGTCCGGATATCGACAGTATCTATATGACTGTAACTCAAATGATGACAGGTAGAGGAGGTTGGCCTATGACTATTATAATGACCCCTGAGAAGAAGCCATTTTTCGCTGGAACATACATTCCTAAAAACAGTAGATTTGGCATGTCGGGTCTGATTGACCTACTCACTCAGATAGTTGAGATTTGGAAATCAAAAAGAAATGATATTCTCAAAACAGCTGAAGAAATTACAACTCATCTTCATGAATCAACAATTTTATCTCAATCTGACTACAATGGTGAAGAATTGCTCATCCGCGGATTTGATGAGTTAGATAATAGATTCGATGAAATATTAGGGGGATTTGGTTCTCAACCAAAGTTTCCCTCACCTCACAATCTTCTCTTTCTTCTTAGATATTGGAAGAGATTCAATGATCCTATAGCATTACAAATGGTTGAAACAACCTTACAGAAAATGAGATTGGGAGGAATATTTGATCAAGTTGGTTTTGGTTTCCATCGATATTCCACCGATAGACATTGGTTAGTTCCGCATTTTGAAAAGATGCTATATGATCAAGCGATGCTGACATTGGCTTACGCTGAAGCTTATCAGATAACAAAAAAGGAAGAATATAAACAGACTGTAGAAGAAATTCTGGAATATGTTATGAGAGATATGACCTCAAAAGAGGGGGGTTTTTATTCAGCAGAAGATGCTGATAGTGAAGGAGAAGAAGGTAAATTCTATATCTGGTCACACAAAGAAATAACAGAAATACTTGATGAAAAGGAAGTTGAGTTAGCCGCCCAAATATTCAATATATCTCCTACTGGTAACTTTCTAGATGAGGCAACTCAACAGAAATCTTCCTCTAATATTCCACATTTGAAGAAACCCATACTTGAATATAGTGAGGAAATTATAGAAAAGATAGAACTTATTCGTACAAAAATCTTCACAGAAAGAAAGAAAAGAATACACCCTTTGAAGGATGACAAAATCCTGACTAACTGGAATGGAATAATGATAGCTGCTTTTTCAAAAGCATCTCAAGTTTTAGGAGAAAAAAAATACCAAAAAGTAGCTGAAAAAGCTGCAGACTTCATTTTCAGCAAATTGTACCAAAAGAATGGAAGATTACTACATAGATATAGAAATGGACAATCTGCTATTTCAGCTAATTTAGATGATTATGCTTTTATGATCTGGGGATTGCTTGAACTTTATGAAACTAGTTACAATCCTGAATATCTTGAAAAAGCAATTAATCTAAATGAAATTCTCCTCAAGCACTTCTGGGATGAAGACACTGGTGCTTTCTTCTTTACAGCTGATGATAGTGAAGAGCTTCTAGTTAGAGAAAAGAATGTCTATGATGGTGCAATACCATCAGGAAATTCAGTTTCAATGTATAATCTGCTTAGATTATCCAAGATAACATCAAAAGTAAGTTTAGAGAAAAAAGCTGATGAATTACTGAAAACCTTCGCCAATCAAATAAATAAGATGCCTTCAGCTTTTACTTTTATTCTCACAGCTCTTGATTTCGCAATAGGACCTTCATTTGAGATTATAATTGTAGCGAATAAAGGAGATAGTTCAGTCAAAGCGTTTCTGGAGAAACTAGAAGACCAATATATTCCCAACAAAGTAGTTATTCTAAAATATCTGGAAGATGACTCACTGCTAGAGAATATAGAAATCTTAAAGGAATACAAGCTTGTTAATAATAAAGTAACAGCATATGTTTGCAAAGATTTCGTTTGTAAGCAACCTACAAACGATCCAGAAACAATGATTAAGGAATTGACTATTAATGAGGATTAAGCTTGATCTATCAAGTTTCGAACAGTTTTGGCATATTGTTGGAATTTTAGAGAGTTCATCTAATCCTTCAGAAGATGATTGGAACAAATTATTCGATACACCAGGTTATAAAGCACTTATTGCTTCAGAATTTAATAAGGACTTTTTCAAACAAAGTTTTATTGCAGCTTTTGACCCTGAAAAAGAAGAAACATTAGAAAAGTTGCTAGAGGGTAAAACAAGCCGATATCTAAAATATTATTCCCAAGTAAAAAAAGATAAGAAAACATATGAAAAAAATGTAAAGTTAATTGAGGAAAAGTGGAAGAATATCCATGAAAGCATCTATGCAAGAGCTTCCGCTTTTCTACCTTATGGGGAATCAGAGGAAAATCCTACAGTCTCAGTTCTTATATTTGATACAGATGCAAGAGGTTATGATACAATAATAATAGATGCAATATTTGCTAATAGATTAGAAGATTTTGTTTCACTAGCTGCTCATGAAGCTCATCATTTCTATCGTAATCTATTGCTAGAGTATGATAAAGATGATATAGAAGAAGAAGACAAGGATCTAATCTGGGTAATTAATCAAATCCATGCAGAAGGAATTGCTGATCACATTGACAAGGGTCTTTTTATTTATGGTGGTATTGAAACGGCTTTTCCTAAGGCATATGTGAAATATTTCAAAGAATCTGTTAAGCGTGCCCCTGAAATAATAAAAGAAATTAATACTCTTATTGAAAATAGTATCAGTAATAAATTATCAAATAAGGAATTAGGTCTAGAAATCAAGAAAATAGTTCCCCTGGCTGGTCATCCTTTAGGGTATTATATGGCAAATTTCATAATAAAAAACGCACATTTTGATGAGCTGATTAGAACTGTAGGCAATCCATTTAAATTCTATGAACTATACAATAAAGCTGCTAAACTGGATAGAGAAAAATTATCTTTGTTCTCAGATATTTCCTTAAGTTTATTTGAAGAATTAGAGAAAAAATACGTTAAATAGACGAATGGAGTTTAGTAAGTTTACTCTCTTTTTTGAAACACAAGTAAAACCCCTATTAATTCATGTCCATTCCATTTCTTACATCAATTCCTGAACAGCACGTTTAGTTTGAGATAGTAGCAAAATGAGATATAAGATTCCTCCAATAGCTAGAAAATATCTTCCTATATATGCTATAAACAAGAGATAAAGCTGCCAACCTCCTAATGGTGGGAACAGGAATATTACAAAGAATAGAAGATATACTCCAGCTGCAAGAAGTGCTGTTACATTTAGGAAACTTCTGTCAAAGGATTTTATTATTGAAGCAACAATTGCTACAATTATGTAAACACTTACAAGAACTATCGAGATGATCATAGAAGCTTTGTAATTAAACAATGGATTAAGATCAAATGTATCTGGATTTACTGCTACAAGAATAGGGCTAGTATACATTATGTCTCTAACTACAACAAAATGATCTAGAATAATTGGGATTACTAGATTTATAAGAAAGAATAACAAATGCATTTGAGATATTTTGCTTTTTGGAACCTCAACTATATCCTCATCATTAATTTCCATGAGAATTCGTTTACTGAAACCAAGATAAATATTTCGTAATCTTTGCTCTTGAATTATAGTTACCCTCTTCTCTTTTTTCGATACAAACTTAAAGTGCAGAGAGTGACTACAATAAGTGATATTACAGAAATAGCTAAATTGAAGTTAGTCTTATGAGGTATATCATTGTTGACAGGACTATTCAGTGGGTAAGGATCTATTGAATTCCTGAGTCCATCTAACAAATACTCTTCTTTATTTCTGAGATTAGACCAATAATTGCCTTCCTCATTAATTTTATCGTACCATCTATTGCTAAACCCGTCGTCATATCCTTGAGCTTTTCCAAATTCTGTTCCTTTTCTGTTGTTATTGATAAAATCATTATGATGAATTTCATTGTTAGTTGATTTTGAATCAAGATAAACTCCGTACTCAATATTATCTTGAAGAACATTGAAAATGATGTCTGTGGAATCAGAATCTTTGAGGATAATTCCTTGTAAATTTCTTGTACAAGTATTATTAAAAACCTCTATTCTTTGTGTTATATCCAACTGAATACCATACGTATTATTGTTACAACTATTTCCTATAATTTCATGAGGTTCAGCAATATACATTCCCCAATAAGAATCATAAATACCATTCTCTAAATTGTCATTACAAGTATTATTCACAATAAGAGCAGAACTGCCTTTCTTGATGTAAATCCCATCTAAAGAATTCTTATTACATACGTTCTCTTGTACTAGGGTTGAATGGCAATCACGAATGTAAATCCCTCTCGTGCTTTCTAAACACTCATTTCCAGTTATGTTAGTGTTATCCCCATTTTCGTGAACAATGCCAATATCGTTGAATGTAAGACAGTTTTCTATAATTTCAGTATTATCACATCCATAGAAAATTAATCCTCCATCTGTAAGGTTTATAGTGTTATTGTAGAAAAATGAATAATCTATAGCATAACCTCCTATTCCCACTCTACTATTGGAACAAATGTTGTTTGAAATATTAAGAAATTCTGCATAAGAACAATCAATATTATATGTATTGTTGTCACAAATATTTGCCACAAAAGCAGTATCAATCATAAATTGAGCTAATATTCCTATTTCATTCACATAACAGTAATTCTCAGATATTAGACCATTGTTAGAAAAGAAAACACCTATCCCTGCTTCATTATTGTAACAAGTATTGTTTATGATTGAGATATTTGGACACATGTAAGAGTAAATACCATAATAATCACCACCAAACAGAATACTATTGAACACCTCTGTAATAATTCCTGAATTGTTTTGCAAATGTATACCAGTTATTATAGCAGATATGTTACAGTTTTGAACAATAAAATTCTTTGTTGTGTTAACAATCACTAACCCGAAATTATTTGGAGTATTAATTTCTAGATTCTGGATTAGATATGGATTCTGTTCTGAACCATTCCCAGGAAATCCAAAAGAAATAAAATCACTATCAGAATCTATTAACATTGGGGTATCGCTATCTAGTTCATAGTTATACATATCGAGTTTGATTCTCCTAAAGTCAAAATGACTGTAATCTAGATTAGAAAAGTTTAGTTCACAGATGTTCTGTTTCTGTTGACTTTCTCCAAGATTAGGTGTTACAAAAAGTAACAAAGTTAACAAGAAAAAGAAGAAAATGGTTCTAGATTTGTTGTTCAATAGTATAACCAATTCCTTACTAGAACCAAGTAATATAAACGTTGTCAGATTTTTGTGCTTCTTGATATACATAGATAGGTGGCCAAAGTGCATTACCAGCATAGATCATTCTCCTAATAATCCAAATAAGAAAGAAATAATTTTATTAATATTTTTCGTTTATTCTATTCTTAATTCTCGAGACTGCTTCTTTCAAGGTTTCAAGCTTATGAGAAAAGGAGAATCTTATAAATCTGTGTGCATCAGGATTTGGATTTTCTTTCTGGTAAAAACTTGATCCAGGAACTGTTGCCACTCCTTGATTCTTAACCAAAAAGTCTGCAAATTCTTGATCACATACACTAAAGTCAGAAATGTCTGCAAGAAGGTAATAAGCTCCTTTTGGTTTAACTGGCTTTAATCCTAAAGAAGTTAAATTCTTCACTAAATAATCTCTATTTGTCTGATAACGGTTTTTGAGTGACTCAAAATAGTCTTGTTGTAAATTATATGCTTTCAAGGCTGCAAATTGCATGATGGAGGGAGCACAAATTGTCAGATAATCATGAACCTTTCTTATTCCTGTCATTAATTCTTTTTCTGCAGCAACATAACCAACTCTCCATCCTGTGATAGAGAATGTTTTACTGAAACCAGAAATAGTAATTGTTCTCTCGAACATGTTATTTAGACTTGCAGGACTGATATGAACAGCATCATCATAGATTATGTGCTCATAAATTTCATCAGTTATAGCAATGAGATTATTATCATTACATATGTCGCTAAGAAAGTTCAATTCTTCTTTTGAAAAAACTTTTCCTGAAGGATTGTGAGGTGTATTTATAATAACAGCTTTTGTCTTATCACCAATTTTATTTTTGAAACTCTCCTCATCAATTCCAAAATCTTTCTTAGACAATTTCACAAAAACAGGTTTTCCATTAGCTAAATATGTAATAGGGACATAATTTTCATACCATGGTTCTAATATAAGTATCTCATCTGATGGATTAAGTAGAGAGAGAATACTACTAGCAATTGCTTCGCTTGCACCGCAAGTAATAGTTATTTCATCTTCTGGATCATATTGAATTTTATTGTAGGTTTCATATTTACCTGCGATTTTTTCTCTAAGATCATTTCTGCCATATGTTACAGTATATTGATGCTCATTGTGACTAATCGCGTCTATAATCCCTTCTGTGAGTTCTTCTGGAGGAGAATAATCTGGCATTCCTTGAGAGAGATTAATAGCATCATGTTCAATTGCCTTTCGAGTCATTTCTCTAATAACTGACTCTTGAAAATATGAAAGCCTGTCAGCTAGATTGATCATAATATCTGCTAAATTCACAGCTTATTATTTTTTTCTAGAAAAAGCTAATCATCCACTGTAAAAAACTGTGTTTTTCTAATATTGATTAAACCAAGCATAGACATATCTTCTATCATATCAATGAAATGGAGGAAATTCATAGCTGATTCTGCTTTGAAGAAAATATCTAGAAGGGTCTTATATTGGTTACCTATACAATATGTAAGGAGTTTTTCATAAGATTCAAAATCTGTTCCTTTTCTTTCGCTTTGTATCTTTGGCCATTGTCTTCTAAAAGTTGCATAGGATTTCAAAGAAGCAATTGGAAAAGAGCTTTTAGCATGGAGAATCATATCTAACTCAATGATACTCTCTCCTGCAGGTGGTTCTGAAATTTTAGGATCAAGATAAAGAATCATGAAAGAAAGCATTTCTTCATCTAGCAAAACAATCGCCTCTAATATAGAAGCTAGTTGTTTTAACCAGTCTTCAGCTATGTCAATATCAGTATTCTTAGATATTTTTGCTTCAATATCAATAAAATCTAACTCGGAAGTAACTTTGAGCAACTTCCCATCTCCCTTTTCTTTCAGTTGAAAATGGGTCTGCCTTAGTCTATCAACGATATTAAAGGATTTAATATTCTTATATTTGTAACTCTTTACTGGTTCGATTTTAGCTATTTTGAAGTCAACTTTTTTGGGAACAGGTATTTGCATTGCAGAGATTTCTTGAGTTGATACATCATCTCCAACTCTAACTGGTACTTGTGATCTTACAACCATGTTCTTATCCACATAGAGAATATTAGCATTTAATCTGTCGTCTGCACAAGGATGAATATCAACATATTCAACATATCCTTTCTCATCCACACTTTGATGCAATGAAGGTAAAATATAGATGATTCTTGTTCGTTTACAGATATTGCACTCGTAATCTATTTTACGACGTCCAGTTTTATTGCTCAATCTTAAGACCTCTTAAATGCTTCTATAAGGAGTAATACAATATGCCATATTAATTTTTCTTTATTACGTTGTAAAATCTGCAAAATCTAAGAAAAAGATGCAAAAATCTTTTAACCGATGAAATAATTGCATTTTGTATGGATGCTGGAACTTTTTTCCTTTTAGTTTGGTATGCTATTGTTTTTGGAGCTCCTATATATGCTTGTAATTCTTTCGCTAGTCTTAGTAAATTCATTCCTTTCCTAGGTGTTCCTGTAGACGGAGGAAAAAATTGGAAAGATGGTAGAAGGATTTTTGGTGATCATAAAACTTGGAGAGGGATAATCTTTGGAATTATCTTTGGAACTATAACCGGTGTTGTTGTTTGGTACTTGTGCTACATCAAATGGGATGTCTTTGTTCTAGCTGATAAGTACACTGCTTCTTTTTCTCCAACAAAATCTGCTTATCCGGTGTTTCCTTGGTACATCGGTTTCTTTATGAGTATAGGTGATCACTTCGCAGATTTGCTAGGATCCTTTATTAAAAGAAGGATAAACATTCCATCAGGGGGAGCATTGCCACTTTATGATCAAGGTTCTTGGGCGGTTACTGGTCTTTTGTTTGCCTTACCATTTGTTTGGGGAGTAAGCCACTTATGGTTTTATGTCATTGCCGTGATAGTTGTAACACCAGCTTTGCATTTCGTAACAAATATTGCTGCATATTTCCTAAGGTTAAAAGATGTTTGGTACTGAATTACCAACTTTTATATATTATACATCGAAACTATTTTATCCGGTGTAAGAATACAGCACTATTGTACATAAGTGATTGTGAATTATGAATCCTGAAGAGAATGCTACCCTAATTCAAGAAACGTTTGATATCATTTTCCAAAACAGTATGGATATGATATTTTTGGTAGATGTAGAAGGGATAATTCACGATGCTAATATCCAAGCTTGTAGATATCTTGGTAAAACTCTTCAAGAAGTGAAAAAGACTGAATTAAATAAGTTTGTTAAGGAAAAGAGAATTTTTCAAGAGCTACTAAAAGATACTAAAGAAAAAGGAAGTCAATCTAAAAGATTAAATTTCATTACAAAAAATAAAGTTGAAATTCCCTTTCATATTTCATCAAGCGTAATAAAATCACTTGAGCAAAATTTCATCGTTCTGATGTGTAGAGACATCACTGACATAATTGATTCAGCAATGCAAAGAAAGTTCCTCTTTGAGTTATTTCAACACGATTTGCTAAATAACCTTCATGCAGAACTAGGCTATATTGATTTCTTTCGAAGAATCTTTAGCAAAGAAAAAGTTGCTCAAGAGACAGCTGAACAATTACTCAACAAGATGAGAGATATCACAATCAGATCCATTTATCTCATTCAAAATGCAAACATCAATCTCCTTTTACAAGAAGAGAGGCCTTTGTCAAATCAGAAAATAGCAAATGTAATCAGTCATGCTATAAGATACCTTAACAATTTCTTTGCTAAACAGATTAGGACAGAAGTAACCCATATGGAAGATCTTGTGGTTCTAGGGGATGAATATTTACACAGAATAATTGTTAACCTTATAGTCAGAATGATAGAGTATACTGATGACAAGGTAGAAGTGGAAATTTATGTGACTAAACCAAAACAAGATAGGATTAACATCAAGTTACATTTTGAGGGAATATTATTATCACAAGATGCTAAATCTGAAATTCTAGAAATAACTGACCTTGATACAAAGAAGCTGGATGTTGCAGTCACACAAAATATGCTAGAACGTTATGGTTTAACTCTCAATATTGAGAATGTGAAACGTTTAGGAGAAACAGTTGGAACTAGAATGAATATAACTTTTCCAAATATTGAATGGGAAAAAATTGATGCAGAAGAAAAACAAAATAAGAAAAAGTAATTCTCCTTTGACTATGTTTTTCTGTTTTTTATCTTCTTAATACCATAGGGAACTGCAAATTTCAAAGTTTCAAGTAAGATATATAAGCCATATACATAAGCAAAGAAAACAGCTAGCATTGGACCAAAAGATGCACTTGAGTACATTCCTTCAAACATCTCACCAATTTTGATTAAAGGATAAATCAGAATATATACAGGATTTATCCCATGTTCTATTGTATAGGGTGAGGATATTCCGTTATAGAGAAAACCTGTACGTTTAGCTTTCAATTCATCGAAGATAGCTTGTTCAGTGAATTCAGATGCATTAATTGTAGTATAAGCATAAACAGGCTCAGGGTTATGCATATCTGTTCCTGTTATCATCCCTAAACCATTATCTAGACAGAAATAATATGACTCATTATCAAAAGTTTCATAATTTATTATCTCAATATAATCTATCCCCCAATCTAGAAATTGTTGTCTTGTAGGATGATCTCTGCAATAATCCAGTGACCAAGGAATATGATTTATCTGTATAATTCCTCCAAGGTTGTGAGTATTAATTATTAATTCCTGAATTTCTAAATCGGTTGGTGTATAAGCGTAGCTGCTGAAAGTTAACAATTCCTCATAATCTTCTGCAGTGGTATTAGGGGGGAGAATAATGTTCAAGTGGCATCTATCAGTTGTCCATTCAATTCCTATTAGAACTTTTATCGAGTCATTAAACTCGTTTCGAGCAATCTCTCTAATTTCTTCTATTCCATCAAATGTATTGTGATCTGTCAACACCATAGCATTGAATCCCATCGCTAAATGCCAAAGTATGTTTTGCCTAGGTGAAAGACTTCCATCTGAATAATATGTATGAGAATGTCCGTCAAACAGAATATTCCATTCTGTCTTATTATAGTTGGGAGAATATGAAAAATCATCCCAATCTGAATCTGTGTATTTGTACTTACTTGGTGTTTTGATCGTAAGAGAGATGGATATTGCAATTATCCCCCAAAAAATAATATTTAGTATTGCAAATCGTATTGCTATTTTCTTCCAGTACTTCCAATTCATAAAAATCAACAAGCCTTGTTTCTTTGAAGTTGATTTAAGTTATTTTTAAACTTTGAGAAAAGTTTCCAGTAGAAACAAACCCACTCCCTTCTCAATAAGAACCCCATCTGAAAAGAAGGTTTACAATAAGGTAGGTTAGAGAAGATGTAAGGCAGAGGTTTTATTTACAGAAATATGGTAAAGGATACTTTATCAGGACGACAATCGCAGCAATAAAAACTAGTGGAACAATAATTGTAGGTAATAGTTTTTTCAAACAGAAGTTTACCTTATTTAAAGGATACAAATCTACAATTCCTGCTACTTTACTTATTTTGTATTTACATTTTAATCCAATATCTGACCACCAGTTCCCAGTTTTAGTGTTTGAATCATACCATAAATTGGTCTTACTAAAATCAAAAGCTTGAGTTCTTCCATCTTCATGTCCATTTATATTGTTATCAATGAAATAATTATGGTAGATGATGTTGTTAAATGAGAACTCTTTAGACTCGATTTCTTCAATACGGATTCCAAAAAACTGATTTTCTTGCAAAAGATTATGTTTCAATATACTATTATTACAGAAAACACTAATTCCATAAATATTCCCATAGCATGTATTATTGGAGACAAAACTATTGGAAGAATAATAACCTAAGAGTATCCCTTCTCCATCGTGGAATCGACCACCAGTACTGAACTTGACTGTGTTGTTAAAAACAATACTTTCAGGAGAATACCAGATTATTATCCCTCTCTCATTATTATTACAAATGTTTCCATTAACAACTGATGAATCACTACCTTTAGAAATCATACCATATTTATTGGAGTAGCAGAAGTTATTTGTGATATGAGACAATTGAGACTCACTTACAGCTATACCATAGTCTTCGTTAAAAGAACAATTGTTGTTAGTTACTGTGTTAGAAGAGCAGTTTTCCACTACTAGTCCTGGATAAACATTAAAGTTGCAGGTGTTATTCCTTAATAAAACCTGCTCTGAATATCGTACTTGAATTCCATAGACATTATTTGTACACACATTATCCTCAACTTTAGCGCTAGTAGCATTTCTGATGTATATTCCCCAAGTATTCTCAGTACAGTAATTTTGTTCAACTAAAGCAGTCCCATTAGCGATGTTATAAATATAAATCCCACGATAAAGATTTTGCAGAAAACAATTTCGTATCAGAAAATGTTTAGTTGTTGCAACTATTGAAATGCCATTTTCATCAGTTTCATTTATAAGATAATTTTCTATAATGTATGGATGAGTTATATTACCATAACCTGGAAATCCATAATCTGTGAAATTTGAATCATTGATAATCTTTATTGGATCGAATGAAACATAATTAAGATTGAAAGGTCGGATTGATGCATTGCTAGCAGAATAAAATGAGTCTTCTTGATTATCCACTTCTAAATCTTGAAAGTTAGTACCAGCAACAAGAATTGAGCTGATGAAAAGAACGAAAAAAAGAGTTAAGAAGACTCTGAGGATTTTGCTCTTAACCATTTTTTTCCCTCGATATGTATAGATAATGAGTAATTAGATGTTATAAACCTTTTCAAGACAATATCCTTGTAAGAAATAAAAAAAATCTAGCAATAAGCCAGATTCAAATTATTTTCTTTTTCTTAAAGATTAGAGAAACAAATCCGAAAACTATCATTATTCCTATTACCTTAATTCCTATACTTGTTTCTTCAGTTGGAGTTAGAGCTAATGGTTCAAAGTAGACATATTGACAATTAGAGGGAGAGCTGTTCCCAGCAAAGTTTTCAGCAACAACAACATAGAAGTAGAGTCCTTCAGAAGGGACAGTATCCATATATTCACTGGAGGAAACAGTGATAATGGGACTGAATCCTTCCACAGAACAGATGCAAGAAGTGGAACGATAAACAGAGTAAGTCGTTGCTCTTAGTATATTATTCCAATCGAGATAAATCGTATTGAGTTCAGTTGGATTAGGGACAATGAAGGCTAATTTAGGAGCAGTGGCAGGAGCAACAGAAGGACCTGCGAAAAGTTTATAGAAAATATCCCAATCAGATCCTGATCCAGCATAATTAGTATGATCATACCAAGCTATATGTAAATTATCAGCAGAATCTACAGCAAGAGAAGGATTATAAGAATCAATTGTACTTTCTGTGGAAACGACTTCTGTAATGGTCCATGAGGAGGAAGAAGCGTCCCATCGTTTGTAGAAAATATCCCAATATGGTCCACAGCCAGCATAATTAGTGTCATCGCGCCACACTATATGCACATTGCTTGCAGAATCTAATGCAAGAGAAGGGGTGTAAGATTTGTTCGCTCCAGTTCTTTCTGTGGAAATGACTTCTGTAATGGTCCATGAAGAGTTAGAAGCGTCCCAGCGTTTGTAGAAAATATCAGGATATATACCACTGCTAGCATAATTAGTTTCATCACTCCACGCTATATGCGTATTCCCTAAATTGTCTACAGCAAGAGAAGGAAAATCAGACAGATCTGTACTTTCAGTTGAAACAACCTCTGTCGTGGTCCATAATGATGTAGAAGCGTTCCAATGTTTGTAAAAAATATCCCAATCTGTTCCAGCACCAGCATAATTAGTTTGATCATTCCATGTTATGTGCACATTCCCTATATTGTCTGCAGCAAGAGAAGGGTGGTAAGATTTGCCTGTACTTTCTGTGGAAATGACTTCTGTAATGGTCCAATTGGAAATAGAAGCGTCCCAAAGCTTGTAGAAAATATCTGCATCCGTTCCAGCTCCAGTATAATCAGTAGTATCATGCCACGATATGTGAACATCCCCTAAATTGTCTACAGCAAGAGAAGGAGCGTAAGAAACACCTGTACTTTCGGTGGAGACAACTTTTGTTGTTGTCCACGAGGAGGAAGAAGCGTTCCAGCATTTGTAGAAAATATCTATATCTGTTCCACTCCCAGCATAATCAGTATAATCATACCAAGCTACATGAAGATTACCTGCAAAATCCACCGCAAGAGAGGGGTTCCAAGAATCAGCGGTACTCTCTGTAGAAACGACCTCTGTTGTTGTCCATAAGGCGGTAGATGCATCACATCGCTTATAGAAAATATCTATATCTGTTCCACTCCCAGCATAGTTAGTTACATCACACCACACTATATGCAAGTTGCTTGCAGAATCTAATGCAAGAGAAGGAATGTGAGAATCTGCTATACTTTCGGTGGAAACCACCTCAGTTATATTCCATTTCCAAGTAATTCCATCAAAGGAATTCATTTTGTATTGATTTTGTTTTTCCTCTAGTAGAGCTTTTGTGCTAAGAACATTTAGCGAAGAAGTGCTTATTAAAAAACCAATAATGAGAACACTTAAGCTAATAGATAGTTTCTTTTTTTTCTTTTTCATAATAACAACCTATTTTGTTAATCTTTTATTTTATTCAATTCTAAACAAAATTTCTTGAACCATGTACAGTAGCTGTTTAAAATAAAAATGTTTTGCATTAATCTCTCAATTTTAATTAACCCCACATTGTTAACACTATAATAAAAGTGGCTATTATGGTATGTGATTAACTATGAACACTACTTGTAACCCACTACTCATGAGGAAACAATTGTTAAAAAAGTTATGAAAAGAACCCCATGGAAATCTAAACCATACAAAGGGAAGGTAATGATTTAACTTGGAAATCTTAACTAAACTAGATATGTTTTTAAGAGATACATTAAAACTTATTTTCAGTAAATTGACGAGTTTACTTCATTAAGCAGTGAAATGTGAGAAGTATGAGTAAGAGATTTAAAATAGATTTTAAAAACATGAACTATGTCAAAGTTTTCTATGGTTTCGTTCTTATTGGTCTTTTTGCCACAATTTTGGTACTTAGTTTCCGTGGTGCTGGTCCAGGCGAACCAATAATTAATATATTAATAGAATCAGATGAAGATTTTGCTTTATATGATTTAGCTGGAGAAGGTACTGCTCTTAATCCATACATTATAGAGGGTTTAACTCTCGATACAGGCGTAGATAAAGGCATTGTGATTAAAAACACTTCCAAATATTTCAATATTAGCGCTTGCAATATTTCTAACACTGTTAATGTTGGCATTCTTCTTGAAAATGTAACTCAAGGAACAGGCTTAATTCAAGGTAATATTTTTATTAACAATACAGTTGCTATTCGAATCATAGAAACAAATAACTGTACAATTACAGATAATCAATTCAGTTTAGGCCAAGATTATAGTATTGTTCTAAGTTCTACAGCTACTGATATATCTGTATATTCTAATGATTTCATAGATAATAATGTAGGTGGAGGAACTCAAGCAATCGATAATGGAAATTCGAATAATTGGTACAACGTAGTAACAGCTAGTGGTAATTGGTGGACTGATTTAGGGTTAAATTCAACCTACATCATAGACGGTACTGCTGGTTCAATTGATCTTCATCCTCTTGCGAATCCTATTTTCTAATTTCCTCTTTTCTTTTTATTCTCTTTTTCATTAGATTTGGATAAAACTTTTCTACATCCAAAATTTACAGTCTCAAACGATAGTTTTATAAAATCCTTTCACAGAAAAACCACTAACTTAAAATTTTGGACGTGTCCAAAAATTTTCTTTCAAAAAATGAGGTATTGCATTGTCGCAAAATGATTCCTTGATTGATAAACCCGAAAATGCTGTAGCGACTGTTAAAGTCATCAAAGCGGGATTCAAAGCTATTCGATTCTTAGCTGATCTTGGAATTCATGAGGGAGAAAAAATCCGAATAGTTAAAAATGATATAGGTCCAGTAATTGTAGAAGTAAAAGGGACTCGTGTCGCTATAGGAAGAGGATTAGCTGGAAAAATAGAAGTCTGAGTATTATGCCTAAACAATGTCCTCATTGTGGAAAGAGAAGCCGCTTTCATAGACACAGAAGTAGGGCTATGAAACCTAAATTGGGATTAACAAATGAAACTAAATATTCCAAACGTTATGGAAGAGGTTTTAAAAAAGATTTTAATGACCACTCTATAGAACATAAGATTGCTTTTTTGGGTAATCCCAATGTTGGAAAATCTTCTCTTTTTAATATCTTAAGTGGGTCACATGTTCACGTAGGAAATTGGCCTGGAAAAACAGTAGAGAAGAAAGAAGGTCATTTTATTCTATCTGATGAATACTTCTCTTTAGTTGATCTACCCGGTGCATATTCTCTTTCTGCTCGGTCTGAAGAAGAATTGGTTACTCGTCATTTCATTGTTGACGAACAACCTGATCTTATATGTGTTATAGCTGATGCTACTCGGCTGGAACGAACTCTTTTCATAGCTCTTCAAGCGATGGAACTAACCAATAATGTTGCCATTATCATTAATATGAAAGATATTGCAGAAAAGGAATGTATAAATTTAGATGTTGGACTTCTTGAAGAAAAACTTGGTGTTCCAGTTCTATATGTTTGTGCTTATGAGGATGAGAGTATCATAAGAATCAAGAAATTCATTTATGATTCTTTACACACCAAGAAATACACCTTTACTCCTGCAATTATGATGTATTCGCAAAAAATTGAGTATATGATACAGAACATTTCCATTCAAATTGCCGATAGGAAATTACTTAGTGAATATCCTACACGATGGGTAGCATTTAGAATTCTTGAAGGTGATCGGATTGTTAAAGATGAATTAGCTAAAGAATATGACTTAGCTGATATTGAAAACAAGATTGAGAAACTAGCCAAAGAAGAGCAATTTGATCCAGCTGTTGAAATCTCTAAGAGAAAATATGGTGCTTTACATCAAATCGTCTATTCTGCTGTTTCTGGATATGAAGATTTCAAAGAGACTACAAGTGATAGAATAGACAAAACTCTTCTACATAAATCCTGGGGATATCTAATCCTTATTGTTATTTTTGCGGCATTTTTCTTAATAACCTTTTACGCTTCATCGCCAATAATCACTGGAATTGATTGGGTATTTGTACAATTTTCTTCTTGGGTATTGACATCCTTAGAGAGTATTAACAGTCCTGCTTTTCTTAACAGTTTATTAGTTAATGGAGTAATTGCAGGTATTGCTGCTGTTTTATTGTTCTTACCAATAATTGCTATTTTCTATGCTCTAATAGCAATACTAGAGGATTCAGGCTACCTGGCACGATCTGCATATTTGATGGATAAAGTAATGGGAAAATTTGGCATGCAAGGTTCAGCTTTTCTTAGTCTCATCATGGGTTTTGGTTGCAATGTTGCTGGAGTGATGGCTACTAGAACTATTAAAAACAAAAGAGAAAGAACAACGATGATTATCGCTAATTCATTCATTCCATGTGCTGCAAGACTAGGTGTGATTGCATTTCTAACTGGAATATTCTTTCAACCTTGGCTAGCAGCAATTATCATGCTTCTATTGTATGGTGTTAGTATTTTGTTAGTTCTGTTAACTGGTCTCATATTCAAATTGTTCTATGAAAGTGATGATCCACTTCCTTTAATTCTTGAACTTCCTGAATACCGTCGCCCAAGATTTAGAAGTGTAATGAATCTTACTTGGGAAAGAACTGGAATATTCCTAAAAAAAGCAGGTACATTCATCTTTGTCGCTTCCTTAGTAATCTGGTTCCTTAGTAATGTTCCTTATGTTAAACCAACGGAGAATACTGTTTTACTTTATGTTGGAATGAGTCCTGTGATAGTTACTAAAGTTTCCATAGCTGAATTCCTTGGAAGGGGACTAGAAGCAATAACAATTCCACTCTTTGGATTTAGTTGGAAGATGGTTGTACCATTAATATTCGGTATTCCAGCAAAAGAAGTAATTATATCAGCTTTGAGTATCCTTTATCCAGGCGGAATAACTAAAGTATTATGGACCATACCCCAGGTTATATCCTTCTTGTTGTTCCAACTAACTTATGCTCCTTGTTTTGCAACTATTGCTGTAATAAAATCTGAAACTAAAAGTTGGAAACTAACTGCAGTTGGTTTCTTCTATCCTTTGATTGTTACGTCGATTTTAACAATAATCGTATTTCAAATATTTTCAGCAATTATGTAGGATGATTTGTATGAGTACTCAAGAACAGAATGTTGTGAAGGTTTCATTTTGGATAAAGATTAGAAGACGTCTTACTAGATTTTTTTTGTCTCAAGGGAGTTGCAGTGGTTCTTGTGATGATTGTGTTGCTTGCCCTTGGATAGATAAAGAAAAATATTCTTTTGATATAAAAAAAAGGGTATAAACGAAGAAATTAATGTTCAGTTTTACTTGTGAACTTGAAGTTGAACTAATTGGTGGATTAATTTTTTTTGTGACGAATTAGTCTTTTGCTACATGTCAACAATTATAACTCAGAGGTTTTGAATAATGTTTATGCATAGAGTATTTATGATATTGAGTAGTGCTGATAATGTTGTTCATAGAGAATTAAGTTTTCCATATGCATTCAACTCAAAGAAACAAGGATGGATGGATGAAGTTAGAGTAGTTCTCTGGGGTCCAACTGAAAAAATGGTTGTTGAGGATAAAGAATTTCAAGAACAAGTCATGTTATTACTGGTAGCAGGAGTAGAAGTAATAGCTTGCAAAGCTTGTAGTGATAATTTTGGCGTAAGTGATGAACTAGAGAAAATAGGCATAGATGTCCGATATGTGGGGACCTATGTAACTGAAATGCTAAAGGATGGTTGGTATCAACTCACTTTCTGATTTTCAGTCGTAGAGATGACCTTGTAAGATAGCTAAAGTTGAAGTTGTATAAACCCCTTCTTGAATCCAATCTTCAATCAATTTTAATGATTTTTCCTCGTCGACCCCTTCTATTGCATCAATCACCAAATAGATTTCGAGATTTCCAAAATTTAAGAACCCTTCAATAGCTGTTCGTAAACCGAAATCTATAGCAACTCCATAAATGATCACCTTCTTTGGCTTAATTATTCCTAATAAAGGCATTAAATTAGGGTTTGAAAAAGCACTAAATTCTGATTTTCTAAACATGATAGGACCTTTGGCTTCTAGAGCTTCAACTAATTTCTTCTCAGGATATGCTATAGGGTCAATCCAGTTGGTTAGATCTGATCTGGTTTCGATTATCTTTTCTTGACCCGGATCATTTTGCATACAGTGAGGTGGAAATGATTTGGAAAAATCAGGGTTTTCCTTATCTATTTCAGGGTCTGTATCTGAATGAAAATCAACTGATCCAAGAATTCTAATATTGCTTAATCTTGCATATTGAGTGAGTTTTTCCAAGTTTTCTTTGAGATTTTCTGCGCCTGGAACGTAAAGCTTCCCATCTTTTTCCATAAAATCTCTCTGAGTGCATACATCCCAGAATATGACTTCCATTGTCATTTTTATCAACTTTAACTATTTATTTGGTCATTTAAAAAGATTTTACATACTCAGTTTATCTTCTATTCCTTTCTTAATCCTCTGATATTTGGCTTTAATTCTGCAAAAGGTATAGCTCCATGTCTAACAATTCTAGGCGGCTTTGATGAAATGTCTACAATTGTTGAAGACTGACCAATGTCTACTTTTCCTCCATCAATAATGTAAGGTATTTTACCATTGAAATAGTTTAAAACCTCTTTAGCCTTAGTTGCGCTTGGTTCCTCAGATATGTTTGCACTAGTTGTAGCTAATGGAGTATGTGCGATGTTAATTAACTCTTGTACGATTAAGTTATCTGGAAAACGAACTCCTACAGTACTTTGTCCAGAAGTTACAACGTCATTTACTGTTGAATTCTTTTCAACTATTATTGTTAAAGCTCCTGGCCAGAACTTTTCTGCTAGAGTGAAAAACAAAGGTTTAACATTTTTTGCTAGATCATATACTTGATCAATACTCGATATCAAAACATTGATTGGTTTATTTGCTGATCGTCCTTTTATTTTGTACAATTCCTTAACCGCTTCCTCGTTGAAAACATCGCATCCCATCCCATAAATTGTATCTGTTGGAAAAGCAACAATTTGACCATCTGTAATTGCACTAGCTACATCCCTGATTTTGTTCAAGTTTAATTGATCAATATTTACAGTAAAAACTTCTGTTTCCATGGTTAACCACATTAGATTGTGTGTTTACATTTATTTTCTTCTCCTTAAGTATTTTCCTTAAATTTGATTCACAAAAAAATTTAACATCTTGTAAAATAAATGTATTTGAAGATAATGTCCAAAGATCATCAAAAAACAATTTTAATTGCAGCACCAGGAAGTGGAATTGGCAAAATTGTAACTGAAAAACTAGTTAAGGATTACTTTCGAGTAATAGGTATCGGTGGTAAGAATAGCAAAGATTTCATTGAAATTCTTAATCAAAATGGTTATTCTATAGACTTTGTAGAGTGTGATTACACCTCTGAAAGTAGTGTTATTGAAGCTTTTAATGAAGTAAAAATTCTTACTCCAAAAATTGATGGCTTAATCATTTTCGTAGGAGGAAGTTTGATTAGTAAACCAATTGAAGATGTAAGTTATAGTGACTTCAGAAAAGTTTTAGCTGTTAATCTAGATTCAACCTTTCTAATGGGTAAAGAGGGTTATATGTGGATGCAAGAGCAAGGTGGAGGAAATATACTCTTTTTTGGTTCAACCACGGGTTTAAAACCTTCCAAAAAGAAAATGCCTTATGGAGTTGCGAAAGCTGCTGTTCACAACTTAACCTTATCGTTTGCTCAAGAAGGAGCAGAACATAAGATAGTCACAAACGCAATTGCTCCAGGATATGTTATGACTGACAGACACATTGATGAGCTCCAAAATAAAGCGCTAGAATCTGGTGATTCATTTGAGGATATTTTACTTAAGATCGAAAATAAAAATCCTATGAACCAATTACTAAAACCTGAAGAAATATACCCTCTCATCAAATTGCTCTTAACTACAAACCATATTCAGGGTCAAGTAATTAGAATAGATTCTGGTCAGACTTTGGGTTAAAACCTAACGCTTGTAATTTTTTGGTTTCTTCCCACAAACGGGACAAGCTAAACCATATCTGAAGAAAGTTTCATGGTCTTTTTGACATTCTAATAAGTCCTCTTTGGGGGTTTTTGCTGAAGATTCTGCGATCCGTTCATCGTACTCTTCTCTATTAAGCCATTCACCTTTTCTCATTAGTTCGGTATAAGGAACGAAGACTAAGTATGTAAAAGAAACAGGTAATATTCCTCTTTCTTCATGTTCATCACTATAACTATCTGTGTAATCTTCTAAAAGAGTAACAATTTGATCTAGAATTTTTTCCATATCTTCTTGTGTAAACTTGTAAATAACTCCAGGAGTTACAATATTGTTACGTAATCTAAGAGGGTTCATCCAATCGAGATACCAATCCTTAGTTTCGTCAACTTCGTTTGTTACAAGTACTCTATCTTTGTGCAATAAAGCTGCATAATGGGAAAGCATTCCTCTAATTTTAAGTATGTTGAAGAAAGTAAACTTCTTATGAGGTGGCCTAAACCCTTCATGATGAAGTTCGTTAAGAATTTGTCTGAATTCTTCGTAATAGATTCTCGGTAACTTGTATACTTTTTGTTTAACTCTTCTTCCTTTCTCATTGTAGATGATTAATTCATCTGTTTCGAGTAAGTCAAATTCATCAGATTGAAGAATTTTGAGATTATGATAAACAGAGCTAAGATGCATATTCAAACTAGTAGCTATATCAGCTGCAGTAATTCCCACAATAGACTTTCCATCTAAACTGTCATATTTTCTGTTTGAGAACTCTGAATCAAGGATAATGGACCAGACATCTATAGCTGTTGAATATCTCCTGTCTTGGGCTATCTTGAATATCTGCTCTAGATAGATTGTCCCAGTTGATATTGAGTTCTCCTCATTTTTCATTATTTTTCTTCCCTTATTTTGAAGTATATGTCTTTATAATAACTGACTAGTCTATTTATTTTATGTTGATACCCTTATTAAATTTGCTTCAAACTGTTTTTCATCCTTAATTCTATGTTCATCTCATGATTAATTCTCAATCGACTCTTTTTTAATATCGTCTTTTGGTTCTTTAGCTGTATACTTGAACATCCAAAAGACTATGTAAGAAAGTACTACACTCACAATGAGAAATACAATTGTTCCTAGGACAGCATCTAAGACATTAACCATTCTATTTCAAGCAACAAAAGCAGTAGTTGTTTATATCTGTTATGTAGTTTAGTAATATTTCGTGTTTCTTGGAAACTTTAAATAGGGCCCCTTTATAGTACTCATATAAGTGATTAAATGAGATTTCCTTGTGAGTTTATTGCATCATCATTTTTACCAAGTTTAAGAATAAGAGTGGCACATGAGTTGAGAGATAGAGGATTATCTCAAAATAGAATAGCAGAAATATTAGGTGTTAAACAACCCGTAATTGTTTCCTATTTACAAAAGGATATTTCAGAAATAGGCGATAAAAGAGTCAACCCTCATCTAGAAACTCTTTCAGTAGCTGTTTCAGAGATGCTTTTTTCAAAACAGTCACTAGATTATGTGATGAGAACAATTTGTACAAAGTGCAAATCTCTAAGGGTTAGTGGTCCTATTTGCTCTATTCACAAGCAAATGCTACCAGAAATCAATAACATTCAGAATTGCAACATATGTTTTGGATTTGATACTCTTCCAACTATTGCCTCAAGATCAATAATCCTCCAGAATCTAAATGATACTCTAGAAGAAATGAAAAGTGTTAAAGACCTATATCAATGGATACCTGAAATAGGAGCTCAATTAGCTCATTGTGAAAATGATGCAACTGATTTGGATGATGTAGCTAGCTTTCCAGGAAGAATAGTTAAGGTGAAGGAACAGATTACAAATGTTAGTCCTCCTGAGTTTGGGTGTTCTAAAACTTCATCTCTTTTACTCCTTTGGATGAAAAAATATCGTCAAGATGTTCAATGGATTCTGAGTGTTAAAACTAAAGAAGAATTAAAAGAAATCTTTCTTGTAAAGGAGATCAAATTTATTGAAACAGAACATCTAGATATAGCAAAAAAGCAGGTTCTTTCAGAAATAGAAAAAAACAATAGAATAATTGATGTACAAGTTTTAGTTGATAAAGCAAGTCCAGGATTTGAATCAATCTCATATTTGTTTGCCAAAGATAAGAGGGAGTTATTTAACTTAATCAGCATTCTACCGAAATAATATAGCCCGCCTATATAGCGACCCTAATATTTAAAATCTCTCTCACATATATTAGTGTGATAATATGAGAAAGATCTTCACACTTTGTTTAGTCCTTATTATGCTTTCAACTTCTGTTTGTAGCGAATCCAAAGCTTTGAATCATGCTGTTGAAGATTACTCCTTAGTTATTTATACTTATGATTCTCTTCTTGCTGATCCTGGATATGATTTCATTTCTGGATTCTCAAACTATAGCGGAATTCCTGAAGAGGATATACAAGTTATACTGTTATCTGATGCAAATTCAATAGTCACTCAAGCTGCTCTAGAAAAGGATAATCCTGTAGCAGATGTTTTGATTGGAATAGATAATGTTCTAATATATACTGCAAAAGAAGAAGAGATTCTCCAACCTTATGATTCACCAGCTCTGTCAAACATATCTCAGATCATTATAGATAATCTTGATTCTGAGAAATATGTCTTGCCTTATGATATGGGAGTAATAGCCTTATGGCATTCAGTAACCAGAATTAATACAACAACTAATCCAGAGTTAGCTAATCTAACATTACAAGATATATTAGATTATGATTTGGATAAGAAACTGGTTGTTCAGAATCCTAATTTTAGTTCCCCAGGACTCGGTTTTTTATTATGGACAATAGCTGTTTATGGCGATGCTAGTATAGGTTTTGAAGGATTATTAGGTCAAAATTGGAGAGATTGGTGGAAAGAAGCTAAAAAGGATCTTAGAATAGTCTCAAGTTGGGGAGATGCATTTAGTATTTATTATACCGAAGAAGAAAATCGTCCAATGATGGTTTCTTATGGAACTAGTCCAGCTTATGATGTTTGTCACCCAATCTATGGAGTTGGTGAAGGCAACCCCCCACCTTCAGCAGCAATTCTTTCTCATGAACAGAATCTTGAAAATGCTTGGCTACAAATTGAAGGAATAGGGTTAGTGAATAATTCTCCCCATCCTGATGCTGGTAAACAATTTATTGACTGGTTCTTGAGTAAGGAATTGCAAGATAATATTCCGTTAAACAACTGGATGTATCCTGTTCATGATAATGCAACAATATCAAGCTGTTTTATAGATAATTCAATTAATCCAAATGAAGTTGATATTCTTAATAATCTGATATCTTCAGAACTTCTAAAAGATAATCTGGAGATGTGGAAGCGTGATTGGAAGACTGAAGTAGCCTCTTTCAGTAATTTCCTTGGAATTGTTCTATCAATATTAACCGCTTCAATTGCTTATGTTATAATTAAAAAACATAGAAATTGAGAAGGCAGCATACATATGCATAGATCTATTCAAAAGAAATCTAGAAATTTTGAAGGATTATCAAATAAATTTATTATTAGCTTGTCAATTATAGCTTTAATATCCTTTCTTTTAGCTTTCTTTTATATTCCAATAGTTAGAATTTTCCAGACAGCATTAAGTTCAGATTCTGGAAGTGGTCTTAAGGTTTTTTGGGAAACCCTGAGTGATCCCTTTAATCTAAAATTCCTGGGTTTTACATTACTCCAAGCGTTTTTATCAACCGTTTTGTGTTTATTAATTGGATTACCTATTGGTTATTTCTTTGCAAAATATGAATTCAAGGGAAAAAAACTAATTATCAATTTACTCACTATACCTTTCGTTTTACCACCAGTTATTGTATTAATTGGATTTACAGTTACATATGGTCAAGGAGGATGGGTAAACCTGCTCTGGCAGAGTATAACACGTTCTAGCAATGTTCTAATTACTATAGATGGAACGGTACAAGGGATTATTCTCGCACATGTTTTTTACAATCTTTCTGTAATTATAAGATTAACAATTCCTGCTTGGCAAAATATAGATAATGAGCAAATTGAAGTTTCATCAACTCTTGGTGTCGGGAAAGGTAAAACTTTCCAGAAGATAGTTTTTCCACAAGTAAAAAACGCAATTATATCCTCATCATTATTAGTATTCATTTATACATTCAATAGTTTTGCAATCGTAATGAAGCTGGGAAATTTCAACTTTTATACGCTTGAAGTATTAATATATGAATCATTTGATTTGTTAAAATTTTCAGAAGGAGCTTCTCTTGCTGTGATCCAATTAGTCATTAACAGTTTAGTAATTATTCTTTATTTGGTTGTTGAACGTAAGTCAAGAAAGATGGCAGAAGGTAAAGAAAAGGGTCTTAAAACAGAAAGACTCTCTTTTAGAGGAAAAGACTGGAAAAGTATAGTTAGTTTATCTCTTTCCATATTTTTTGTTTTTATTGTGATTCTCTTTTCATTTGCGCCAATTATAGCTATAATTGTGAAATCATTTATTCCAAAATCTCCTGGAGATTCCCCATTTTGGGGGTACTCACAAATTTTTACTCAGCAGAAAATCACTCCTCTCAATACGAACACGATTAGGCTTTTTGGAAATACCTTACTGTTTGCTACTGTAGCAGCTGTAATTAGTTTGATACTCTCTGTGTTGATAGTATTTGTGCTTAGAAATAGATATCAAAGTATCAAAAAATACCAAAGATCAGTTTCAGAAAGCTTTGTTTCTTATCTCATAATCCTCCCAATGGCAACATCATCGATAACTTTGGGTTTAGGACTTTATCTTAGTTATAGCGGGTTGGGTTCATATTATAATTCCGTCTGGATTTTCATTATAATGTCTCATGTTCTAATCAGCATACCGTTCGTAACGAGATCAATTTTAGTTGCATATAATCGAATTGATGTTGAGTTATTGAATGTTGCATCATCTTTAGGGGCTTCTAGAGTGATGGTTTTTAGAAAAATTGAGTTTCCATTGATAAAAAGGGGAATTATAGTGGGAGGGATTTTTTCTTTCGCGATCAGTTTAGGCGAATTTGGTGCAACTTTTCTTCTAGCAAGAGCTAATTATGAAACATTATCAATTGGTATATACAATCTCTTAGGTTCTCAAACACTACAAATTTCAACCGCAATGGCAAGTGTTCTAATATTGATAACAGCTTTATGTTTCTATTTGATAAACAAATTTGGAGATATTGAATTGAAGGTGTAGAAATGGTTAAAGTAAAAATAAATAATTTATCTATGAAATACGAAAAAAAACTAATAATAGATGATTTTGAACTCGAAATTATAGATGGAGAATTGCTAGTTCTTTTAGGAGCGAGCGGATGTGGAAAGACGAGTTTGTTGAAGATTATTGCAGGTATAATTGAACCTGAAGAAGGAACAATTATTTTTGATGAAAAAGATATTACAAACTACACACCTCAAAAGAGAAAAGTAGGGTATGTTCCCCAAGCACAAGTTCTTTTTCCACATATGAAGGTTGAGCAGAATATCTCCTTTGGTTTAGAAGCTCATAAATTGTCTAAAGAAGAGATAAAGGAAAGAATCAAATGGATTGCAGAGATCACACAGATTCAAGATTTATTGGACAGATTTCCAAGTGAAATTAGTGGAGGACAAAAACAAAGAGTAGCTTTAGCCCGAGCATTAGCTATTAAACCAAATTTATTGCTACTTGATGAACCATTATCAAGTATTGATGCCTCTGGTAGGGAATCCTTAGCTTTAACGATAAGAAGAATTCAAAAGGAGACAGGGATTACGACACTCTATGTTACTCATAACCAGGAAGAAAGTAGATTAATTAGTGATAGAGTGGCTCTAATGTATGATGGAAAGATTCAACAAATAGGAAGTGTAATAGAGGTAGATAGAACCCCTAGAAATTATCTAATAGCCAAGATTATGGGCTCTTCAAATGTTTGGCCAGTTGAGTATCTAGAAACTGAAGATGGTAATTCTTTGGTTTCAACTCCAATTGGCTTAATCACCCTTCCTTATGAAATTAAAAGAAAAATAACTGGAATAAAAATCCCGCCTTCTTCTTTTAAAATAGTACATGATCTTTCTGAAGATGACAAAATGATAGAATTTATTGGAAGGATTAAATCTGTTATAGAAAAGGATGATGAAAATTTCAGGATTGTAGTTGATCTTAAGGATGCTCATCTTGAATACTTCAAAGTTGATTGCAAGAAGGAAATGCTTAATATAGGCTCTGCAGCAAATAAAGAACTACAACTACATGTTCTTCCATCCGAGGTCATTTTAATTTGATTCCTGAAAACTTGAAAAATGATATTGAAATAGCAATCATTGAACAGACTAAGAATTATCAACAATTCAGTTGGCAACCTATTGATAAAGGTTATACGAATGAAAAGTATCTAATTTCAGGGAATGAACGAGCACCTTTAGCTGTCTGCAAAATATTCTCTAAAAACGAAATTTATCAGTTTGAATTAAGATTTGAACGAGAAAAACATGCCTTAGAACTCTTTGGTGGGGATATTGCTCCAAAGATAATCTGGGAGAATAAATCTGGAATTTTAGTTTATGAATATTTGTTGGGACAAGAGTTGCATTTAGTCGACTATAACCTATTAGACCCTTCGGAAATAACGAGCATTATTGAGAAAATTCACCGCAAATCTAAACAAAAAAGGAAAGCAATCAAAGAAGATGTAATAAAATATTATACAAATATTGCTCAACTTTTTGAGTCTTCAAGTGATGACTATCCTCCAAAGTTAATTGAAAAACTGAAGAAGTTAACCCATGGACAAGTAGAGATTTTAGAAGAATATTCTGAACATTTAACTCACGTTCATGGAGATCTAATACCTCCTAATTTTATTGTAAATGAAGGGAAAATCAAACTTCTAGATTGGGAATTTTCAAGACCAGAGCTCACATTTTTTGATTATCAGTATTTCAATTACTATGCTGAAGCACATGATATTCCAATTAGGTTGAATATTAAACCTGAGATTAAAAATTTCTATTCTGCTATTATTGATGTTCTTGAACGACTTTGGCGACATGGGTATTTGAAGAAGAATAAAAATATTTTCTATCACATTGATTAATACTAAACATATTATTTCTAATTTCTTCCGAAAACAAAACTTTTTATTAAGAGCGTTGGAAATGGTTCTCCATTTTTTGGTAACATGTTAAGCTTTAAAATACGAAAAACGTAAGTTTACTTACTAAAATGGCTTCTCTGAGGGTAAGAATACATAGATATATATCCTGGTTTTTGGTTGCTTCTTTCTTTGGAACAATAATTACAGGATATGGTCAGACTCAAAACTGGTTCAAGAATCAGTATCAAGTATCAAAAATTCATAGATGGATTGTTATTTTGGTTTTCAGAATAATATATAAGCAAGGAAATCCTATGTATACACTACTGCATTCATAAGAGTTGGATTAAATGAGTGATGAAGATAAACCAAACAAGCTTGTTTTTCAGTTTGATACCACTAGTATTTTAGATATTGTAGGAAAATGGTTTGAATCTAAGATGATCCATTATAGTGACGAAATGTTTAGCGATTATTATGAACAAGTTAAGAGGAAACTACTGACAAGTGATAGTTTCAACGATTATCTCTTACTCAGGGTTAATGAGCTAATATTCAAACTGTTGGGAGACTACCATGCAAAGATGAAAGAGTCATACAAAGATGTAGCAGAGGAAGAAGAAGAGCTGGTACCTCAATGGTTCTTAACTGAAAGATATAATGAAATTCAAGAAATGTTTTCATCAAAATTCTTCAAACATTCATTTACAGAAGTTGACATTGAGTACGATAGTGCGATGAAAATATTCAATGCAACCCTTCATCTTGAGAAGGAAATTGATAGCAGCAGCTATGAAATTCTTCTGAATGATGTTCGTTCTTATCTAAAAAACAGAATAACCTTATTGAATTTCAATCATGGTAAAGCTCTAGGTCCTAATATTCTGGAGATAACTTTTGGAATTGATTGGTAATTAGCTTACGTTTCCATGAAATTCTTGGGTTTTTTTTCCGTTTCTTTAGCGTTGATGAATGATAATGCCGATACCGTAACTAGTAAAATAATAGCTCCTGCGCCTTGATACCAATCAAGAATTGCTCCTAGGAAGATAAAATTCACCAATATAGCCAACAAAGGAAAAGCTAATTCTGCTAAACCAGCAATGGTTGCTTTTGTTCTTTTAAGACCGAAGTAATATAAGCTCAAAGGTAATATTCCTCCTGTAAATATAGTTGAAAAAAGGATACATACAATCATAGGCCATTGCCAGCTCCATGGTCCAAAAACACTCACAGTTTGACCAAGCATACCATAGTAGTCTTTGTTATAAGTAAATAGAACTACATTGAATATTACTAGAAATAGAAATCCCCCGATATATCGGAGCAAGGTCAGATCCCAAAAATCTACTTTCTTTGTCAAGATTCTTCCAAAAACTGTTGAACCTCCCCAAAGGATTGCTGCTATTAAGGAACACAAAATGGCTATTAAACCTGTATAATCGAAGGTTTGTGTACTTTTGATTATGTCTGGAGTTACAATTAGTCCTATTCCAACTAAAGATAAGACTAAAGCTCCCCAAAACCATTTGGTTGGTCTTTCTTTTAGTATAAAGTATGCAAAAATAAAAGTAATCAAAGGCTGAGCTTTTTGTAATAATATAGCAATTGTTGGATTGCCTAAAGCGAATGAAATTAAGAAGAAAAATAAGCCAAGCGCTGATCCTCCAACTGAAATGAAAATAACTGAAAACCATTCAAGTTTAGTAAAACTCTTCATTGCTTCTTTCAGTTTTCCAAACCCTCTTGTGAAGAAAAGTATTGGAAAAAGAATAACCAATCCAAAGAAGTGCTCTATAAGCGTAACAAATGATGACATTCTTGGAAATGCCATTGTGCCTTTTAATCCTGCAGTTCCTAAGAAAGGAGCTCTAAAGAGAACAGGATATCTTACTGGTGCATCAAAAGCTCTAGCTGAATTAGCTAAGGATATCACCGCGGGTCCAAATTTTTTCAATACTGGTTCATCAGTTTTTGACATTTGAATACAGCTCAATTACTACATCATGTATCTTTAAGACAAAAAAAGAAACTAGTACCTCGTTTTTAAGTTTTGTTTTCCATATATGGGTAGTGTAATTATATTAATTCCAATTAAACTACCAATTTTTCATATATTTCCTGATACATAAAAACCAATGATTCTGTTGTGAGTTCCTTTTCAAACATTCTTCGCATTCTATTTTCAGGTTTTCTTCTTTGGATTAATTTAATAATTCTAACGTAAAGAGATTTCCAGAATGGCCAAAGTGTAACCAGTTTAATCAAGAACAATAGGAATTTTAGGAAAAGTTTGCCAAATGATAAAAAGAACTTCTTGAAACTAAAATTTATATCTTCTTTGAAACTAAATTCTTTACCTTTTTGTTTTACTGATTGGTATGTTTCTATAAGATTCTCCTTAATTTCAGAATACCTTTTACCAATGTACTTATGGATTCGAAAAGTGCCTTTAGAGAAAATTGTCTTTACCAAAGTAAAAAGCAAGTGTTTGATGTATAATAAAACTGCTAGTATAATAAGTAGAAATGGCATTAAAATTGCCAGTAGAGACACTCCAATCGCTTTTAAGATAACGACGAATTTTGGAAGGGGTCTGTAGATATCTTCAAGATATTGTTCAGTTCCTAGAGCTAAAGAAATAGCAAGTTTATTGGATTCTATATCTGCCATAATTTGATTATATTTTTCTTCTTGCTGATTAATTCCTTTTAATGCTCCTGTTATCAGAACTGATTTTATGGTTTCTTCTTTAAGTCCCTCTGCCTTTCTTTTTCTATTTAGGGCATAGAATACTTCTTCAGCTTCCTCAATAGTTAATCTATTTCTTATTGCAAATCTTTCCAAAGCTTCATTTCTTCTCCATGGCAGAATTGACACTTCCTTTGCCCAAATTAGTAATGCGAAGGTTCTGGATGTAGAATCTTTTACTTTCGCTAAATCAAATTCTGTTAAAGGTATATCGATTTTATTGAGAAGTTTCTCGAGCTCTTTTTTAGATCTTTCAGGAACATGTTTATTATCAAGGGATAACAAACTTTCAACTTTTTCCTTTACCTCATCTAGCTCTTCTCTAATATCAAGCTTGAATTCATCTAAGGTTTCACTAGAAATTGGTGGAGCATCAAAAAACGAAAAGGAGGATTTCGCAGCATAATAAGGAATCGCAAAGAAATTTTCTAGATCCTGATAGATTGAAGCCCATCGGTAAGCTCCCATTTTTAATAAATACTTGCTTGAATTGTGAAAAACAACATAGATTGGTCCAAACAAAGTTGCTATCCATGAGATTATCAACATGATAGTTCCTAACCCAATAATTATTACAGCAGTCGGCAAAGACGGCCATTTATCCTTAATCATATTTACAAGTCCTTCTCCCCAGATAATAGATGGTATTAGAACTAATATTATAGGAGATATTCCCATACTCATAGCTTGACCAATTGTTCTACGTAAAGGATAAGCTTTCATAACTTTCTGGCCCCTTAAATCAAGTTCATCAAGCTCATTGGCAACTTCAGAAATTTCTTTTGATTTCTTGCCTGCCATTATTTCAGATATCGGAAGAGTGATTTTTCTTGTCATATTAAAGAATGGAACATATTCACGTAAAGCTCTTGGTACAAAAATATCAAAAATTATTAAGGCAAACTTTGCACCAACAGAAATCACTGTAATAAGGAATGCAACAATTGAAAATGAAATCTTTCTGTCTTTAGATTCTTCTTTCACATCCTCTTTATCTACTACTTCTCCTTTGACATCTTCTTCTTGTTCTTCCAAAAATTCCTTAGATTCACCTTCATTTTCTGAAGAAGCCATTACTAATATAATCGCATATACAAATTTTAAAGTTGTGTAACTATCAATTGAAAAATGTTTTATGCTGGTTTTGAAAGAAGTAAATCTGTTATAAGCAGCTTTTCATAGATTTCTTCATACATTGCTATTAAAGATTCTGTAGTTAATTCTCTTTCAAAGTCTCTTCTTTGTCTTTCCTCAATGCTTCTTCTTGTCCATATTCGACTGATAAACCTATAAATTCCCTTCAAAAATAGCCAAATAATCATTGGTAGAAGCTTAATCAAAAATTTTAAACCTTTTTTAAAGATTTCAGCAAAGTCAATATTTAAATCTCTTTTCCAATTAAATGTTTTTCCTCGTTTTTGAACATTATCGTAGGTTGTGGTTAATGTTTCAGATATTTCCTTAAATCTTTGAGAGAAGAATCTGATTATTTTTCTTGTGCCTATAGAAATAATTGCTCTAAATGAAGAAATAATTAAATGTCTGATAAATTTATAGAAAATGTATAAAAGCATTCCAAATGGCATAAAAGGTGCAATAAGAGAAATTCCTATTTTCTTTCCTAATCTTATATACCGAGGTACACTACTGAATTCATCTTTGATATACTGTTGAGCTCCAAGAGCTAGCGCAATTGCTAATTTGTTATATTCAACATCTGGCATTATTTGTTCGTATTTTGCTTGCTGTTTTGCAACTCCCTTAAGAGCTCCTGTAATAAGAACAGATG
>JAAFKI010000091.1 GCA_021399345.1 Candidatus Heimdallarchaeota archaeon | reverse complement strand
TCAATGATTCTAGCAAATAATAGATATGTAATGCATAAATTTCTGATTCCCAATCTATTCTACGTAAGACTGTAGCTCAGATAATATGTAAAAAGGAGAAAAAGAAATTCGAAGTAACTTAACACATGCACCACGTATGGCTTAAGAACGATGACGGAGATGTCAGCTGAAAATGAAATATGAGGTTGAAGACAAGTGCTCAGGATTCATTCAGCCTTTAGTCCTGTTAGTAGAACCAACTCATCCCACAACCTTTTTCCTAATACCTCGTCATTCATTGCCTTATCAGGTTTTTTAACGCGTTTATCCAGTTTGAACAAGGCTCCATTGATTGTACTACGATCTCGATACGAAAGCATCAGATCAGCAATAGGTTCACCCGCGACTGTAGGTGGCTTTGCAAGGAGTACTGTCATTATCCGCCAGAAAAGACCCAAAAGTCCGGATGGCCACCTTTTTGCCAACTCCGGATCTGATTTATCGATGATGAACGTAGGTTTGAATGCTACAGAGGAGATCTTTCCAGCATATCGTCGAGTCAACTCCGCAGCGATTACCCGGTTGCATGTCTTGGTCCTGTGGTATGCAATTTCTGTCTTGTGAATTCTGATGCTTTCAAGATCATCCCAGTCGATTTCTTTATAGAATGGTGCAACCACATGAAGGACCAATCCGTTTGATTGCTGCATCCTCTTTAACAACAGATGGGTGAACAAAAACGGCCCCATCACGTTTAAAGCAAACATCATCTCATGACCGCTGGGCAGGATGTTCGGACCATTTTGGATAAGGGCTCCAACAGAGAGTATCAGACCATCTATTATCGGGAATCGGTTCAAAGCCTCAGCTGCAGCGTGTTTCACAGATTCCATATCAGAGAAATCGACCACCAGTATGGTAATGTCTGTATCCTGATAATCGATCTGTGCTTCAGATAAAGCAATACGGATACGATCCACCTTGGCTTTTAATGTGTCAGGATAACGCCCAAGCAAAACAACTCTAGCACCACGTTTTGCTAAAGCAACTGCAGCACCTCCCCCAATGTTTCCAGTTGCTCCAGCAATCAGTATTGTCTGTTTATTCTTCACTTTTACAATCTCCTTTTTAGTGATGTGAATTTAGGATGTAGGAAGTTATGTAAACACATTATAAATAATTATTCCATGATAACCTACATAAAATCAATAAATTTTAATAGTCTCTTTTCTCAAAAAAAGTTATGAAGAAGAAGAACATCATTAAATTTACAGAATCAGTATGGGATTATACTCCAAGTGAAACTTCTTCTCACACTTCTTTCATTAAAATGGATAAATACCTTATAATGGTAGATACTGGAATGGATCCCTCTACAACTAAGAAAATAAGAGAGTTTGCTGAATCAGAAACTGGTTTGAAATTTAAGTATGTAATCATTACTCATTATCATGGAGATCACACTTTTGGAACAAATGTGTTCAAAGATTGTGATATTATTTCAACAAGAAGCACTAAAAAAATTCTTGAACAAAAAATTAAGGGAGATTATAAAGATAAAGAAATAGTTCTCCCTAACATCACCTTTGATGGTCAGTATGAAATAAAGGACGAGTTCAAAACAGTAAAAATCATAGAAACTCACGGACATACTCAAGGGAGTGCCTTTATCCATATTCCCCAAGAAAATGTTATTTTAACAGGTGATTTATTATTTGCTGATATGTTTCCTTTTGCTGGAGATGAAACAGTTAATCCTTATCTCTGGGTTGATGCTTTTCAGAAGATGATTGATGTAAATCCAAATATCGTAATTCCAGGTCATGGTCATATTGGATCAACTAAAAATTTAATAGATGGCCAAAAAATGATTTCAGAAATGATAAATTTTATTGAGACTTCATACAAGCAAAGGCTATCAAAAGAGGAAATGTTGAATTCTAAGCAATTACCTGATTTTACAAAAGAGGCTAATGAGAGATGGCTTAAAATGACCATAGAGGCATTTTATCTTGTTATTGAAGAGAAATCCAGATTAATAGGTGAATTTTAGGTGCGCATCTATTCATCATTCCAATAAGCATCAAAATCTATTTTCTCCACTTCTTTCTTATCATAAACTAGAAACCATCTAGATTTTACTTCAACTGGATTAAGCCGTAACCATAGATTATCAGGAAGATAAACGTGTAAATATTTAGTTAAAATTTATAAAAAACAACAGAAATAGTATATGGATTCAGATTTCTTTCATTCCTTTCTTCTAATCCTCTTCTTCCTCTATTTCAGTCTCTTCGTAAATTTCTTCAATAATTTCATTTCTTAGTTCGTATAGAACTTCGTAGGTTTTCTCAACTATTTCAGATACTAAATCAGCTAGTTTTGTTTTGGCATCTTTAGTTACTATTCTAGCTATTTTTTCACCTATTATGAACTTCTGAACTTCAGTCGTATCTTCAGAGATATCTTCAGGAATGATTTCTGCAACTTGATCCCAAACAGCAACTTGAATTTGCTTTACAATAGATTTAAGTCTCTCTTCAAAGATCAACTCTCCTAGTCCATCAAATATTTCTTCTTCAATTTCATCCATTACTTCTTCAAAAATGGTTTGTGCTAAATCTGTAGTTTTATTCTCTTCAGTCATTTTACCACAATAGCTGAAACACCATCAGAATAAAAAATCTTTTTATCTATCTCTATAGTTCAAATTTTACTTTAAAGTCTGGTAAGTTCACTTATTTCTTCTAAAATTATTTTTGCATAAGCTTCACTATGAGTATCATTCTTAAAGGGCACAGGTCTAAACTTCGCTCCGGGGATTAATTCAACTATTTCTTCTATTGAACCTGTATCATGTTCGGGATCATCTTGAGCTCCAACAATGATTACAGGAGAATTAATATTTTTTACAGATTCCCTGGTCATTTCATATTCAGGCATAAACGATTTTATTTTCCTCATCCATCGCAAACTACTTTTCTGCAACATTCTTCTTAAAGTATGAATTCTGCTTATACCTGATTCCTTATCTCTTCTAAATTTGATCTTATAACTCAGATATACGAAAGGCTTAACTAATGAGACGAACCAATGAGGAAACAATTTTGGCAAAATCTTAATCATGTTATTTTCTTTGTATGTCTTCTGTGGAGATGAGTGAACTGATAGAAAAGGTTCAACACCATATTTACTCATCGCTTCAAGGACACCTACAGAAGCTATCGAAGATCCAGTCACAACACAATCTTCTGGCTTAAGTTTGAGTTCTTTTAAAGATTGTACAAAATCCTCTCCTAAAGTGTCTACGTCATAAACAACATCATCTGGTGGAAAGGAAGAAAATTCCTTTTCTCTAGTTTCTATGAAAATTATGTTATGGTTTTTCCTTAAGAGTTTCACAGATTCTCTCCAGAGAAAGATGTAAGAAATATATCCAGAGTAAAAAACAATATCCCTTGTTTCATCAGTTTCTTCATCTGCTTTAAGAATAAGTACTCGAAGTTTAGCTTCGTTTGGTAAATCTATGAATATCTTTTCTGTTTCGTTTTCGAGAGCATATTCACTCTTTGGACGTCTAACCATACGCTTGAATTTATCAACGAATAAAAAAAGTTTCTATTAATAGTAGACGTTACGACTTCTGTAATCCTATAAAAATTAAATAGAGAGCTACATAAAAAAAGTTTATTAATTTCCTCCTTAAAATAGGCTGAGGGAAAAAGAATGAATAAGTTATCTCAGATAATAAAACTCCGAGATGGAAGAAAACTAGGTTATGCTGAATATGGAGATACTGAAGGAAAACCTCTCTTTTACTTTCATGGAAATCCTGGTACTAGAACTGAAGCTAAAATGTCTGCGTTAACTTTATCTGAAAAGACCGCTAGAATAATTTCAATAGATCGACCTGGTTTTGGACTATCTGATTATAAGGGCGATAGAACCATTCTAGACTGGTCAGATGATGTTGAGGAATTAGCAGACTCATTAGGGTATAAGAAATTCTCTATTCTTGGAATTAGTGGAGGGTCACCTTATGTTTTAGGTTGTGCATACAAAATCCCTCACAGATGTCAATCTGTTGGAATAATCGCTGGCATATCACCCATTAATAAACAAACCATGAGTTTAGAGGGAGTTAGTAAGAGAATGGTTTTTGTAAACAAGAAACTTCCTTTTCTTTTCAGAACATTTTTCTGGATGAAAATGGCTAGACATGCTAGATCAGAAGATGAATCAAGAATCAGGAAAAAAATGTTAACACATGTAACTAAAAATTTCTCCAAACCAGACAAAAAATTACTGAATAGACCAAAAATTATGGACATTCTTTGTGAAAGAATGAGAGACATAGGTAGAATAAGCACTAAAGGTACAATGTGTGATCGAAAATTGATTTTCAGAAACTGGGGATTCAAACTTGAAGAAATTTCTAAAAAAGTTAATGTATATTTGTGGCAAGGGTACTTTGATAAAACTGTACCTGTTTCAATAGGAAAATATATGTCAAAAATAATTCCCAATTGCAAGGCTAAATTTTTCCCTGAAGAAGGTCATATTTCAGTGTGTATAAATAAAATAAATGAAATTGCTACTTGCTTGACTAAGTCACTTTAGAGTAGAATTAGCCAAGATTTTTCACAATCCGAGTAAGAAGAAGAAATTTCTTTACTTCTCAACTTTCTTTTCCCACATTACATAACATTGCTTGTGTTGAAAACCTATTGAGAGATAGAACTGTTGACCATCTCCAACATAGACTTTCTTTGCACCTAATTTTTTAGCTCGGTTGATTGCTTCATAATTAGTTGCTTTTGCTAATCCTTTTCGTCTATGATCAGGATCTGTTCCTACGGGTTCTAAAATTCCAATTTTGTTCTTATCATCATACCAAATCAAGCAGAAAGAAACTATTTCTCCATCAGGAGCTTCAATATAAATATCCAAATCCTTTCGATAATCTGGAGCTTTTTGAAGAGCTAGATATGATGAAGGTTGAACCTCGTCTTTTGTTCCCCAATTTCCAAAAGCTCTAGCAAATGCTTTAGTCCTTTTTACAACTTTATCATCATCTGCCATACTCTTAATCACATAACCTTCTAGAAGATCAGGATAGGAAAAATCTCTATCAAGGGTGATTATAGAAGTTGTCTCTTTAGCATCCTCTCTTTTGACATATCCTTTGTCTCTAGCAATTTCTTCCAACTGACGATCACCTTCCCTGATTCTAGGTCTTAAAATCATATATCCCTCATGTTCGGTTTGAAGATTTTTTTCAGCAAAATCAAACATTTCCTCAAATGGGATAGAATCCTTATAAGAAGGATTAATCTGGAAGAATGTCTCTCCTCTTCCTACGGCTTCATTCAAAACTAAACTGACTATCTCTCCTTCTTCATTCTCCCATATCCCTATTGTTTCACTCCATTTTTCAATAGTAAATTCAAACATATCTCTGATAAAGAATGCAGCATAATTCCATCTCTCTATTGTCCAGTTTATTAAATCCCCATCATCAACATATGTTTGTTGAAGAAAATCTTTAATTCTAGAAAAATCTTTATCGTGATCATATGATTTGAAATCTATTTTCATATCTTAAACCGATTTCATGCAATTATAAAAATTACTGTTAACAGTAAAAAAGGAAATATTCTTTCTTATTTCTTCTTTGCAAAAACCCAATATTGCAATTCATCTCCCCTATCTAGAATTTCATCAAAAATAATCTCAAATTCTGCTTCTTTAACTAAAGAAAGAGTTTTTTCAGGAGGATAATTACTCCAGAACATTTCTTTTCCTAAGAATTCATTGGTATCATCACCCCCTAAGTGTCCTACACAAAAGAAAAGAATACCATTTTTTTTAAGTATTCGATGGAATTTCTTCAGAATAGAGAAATGTTTCTCTTTTGGAACATGAAAAAGGGAATAAACAGCTGTTATACAATGAAAAGTATTATCAGGAAAATCCAACTCATTCATATCGTATTGATAGAATTCAGCTTCAGGAACATTTTGTTCTGCTAATTCTACCATTCTTTCTGAAATATCAATCCCTGTAACTGAGAAGCCATGATCAACAAAAAATCTTGAAACTGGAATTCCTATTCCACATCCAACATCTAGAACTTTAGCCTTTTTAGGAAGAAGAGTTATAAGATACTCTAGCTCTGGAAGATTGTCAAAAATACTTCTGAATTCTTTGAACTTGGGAGCTATCTCATTGTACCCATTTCTTACCATTTCTTCCTTTTTCATTGTAAATCCTACTTGGTTCGATTTATATCCAACATTTAAGAATTGTCTTCAAGTCTTTAAGAAAGATAAATAAACACTTAAAACATCTTTCGAACGCCATGTCAGAGGATATAACAGAGAAAAAGATTATACCAAGAGTCCCTTTAAAGAAGAACGAGAAAATACTGTTATCTTTCGTAGACAAAAATGAACAGAAAATTACTGATTTATTACAAAAATTAGTTCAAATTGAATCACTAAATTTCTCTGAATTTCAATATCACAACATCGATAAAATTTTTGAATTTACCAAAGATTTAATGGAAAAAGAGGGCTTTAAAACAGAATTATTCAAAGTCCCTTTTCTTGGTAAGAAGAAGAATGAGAGTTATTATAATTTAATATCGTCTTTTGAAGGAGGAAAGAAGGGAAAAACTCTCCAGTTCAATGGTCATTTAGATATTGTTCCATTTAACCCAGATAATTGGGATGAAGAAACGCCTCCCTTAGGAGGAGTCATTAAGGAGAATAAACTGTATGGAAGGGGTTCAATAGACATGAAAGCTGGTATAGCATGTCAAATGATCGCAATGAAGATACTAAAGGAATCAGGACTAAAATTCAAAGGTAAACTAAAGCTTTGGCTCACTCCTGATGAAGAAACTCATGGTGCCTATGGTTCAGCATATATGACTAAAAATAATTTCGAAGTAATAAATGCAGATGCTACAATTGTTGGAGAACCAAGCATTAGAAAACCTATGAGCAGTCCATCAATAGGTTTGGGGGAGAAGGGTCCAAATTGGGTAAAATTCACTTTTCATGGCGTAGCTGGTCATGGAAGCTGGCCTAAACCAAAATCAAATGCCATAAATAAAGCTACAAGATTCATCTATGAAGCTGAAAGAAAGCTGAAAATTCCAAAACGAAAACCTCCGATTACAAAAATTCAACAGTTAAAGTACATGTTAAAGCGTGTTAATTATTCTGATTTAAAGAAGATTAGAGCCTATACAGGAGAAAAAAATCCTTTGGATAAGGATAAAAGGGATTCAAGTATTCTCTACCGAACAACATTCAGTTTCACTGAGATTAATGCAGGAATTAAAACAAATGTTATTCCAGATACTTGTGAACTTTCTGCTGATTTCAGGGCTATGCCTGGTTTAACAACCCAAGAACTGTTTGATGCTATAGTTAAATTCTGTTCCAAATTAAAATATCGTATAGAATTACCAGAGGGCTACAATAATCTTCAACATGAAAATCCTAAGTTCAAAGATGAACCAACTGATGTGACTCTTTCAATAATAACTGTTGGTGAAGGTTCTGCTACAGATCCTAATACAGAGTTTGGAAAAATAATTCAGAACTCATATGAAGCTGTTTATGCGACAAGTCCTTTGTTTCATTTTAACACAGGTTTTTCTGATGGAGGTAATATGAGGGAAGCTGGAATGAAAGATATTTTTGTATTTGGTCCTGGAGGAAGAAATGCCCATAATGCCAATGAATATGCTGATTTGAGTACTTTAAAAGATGTAACCAAATTGTATTTACTCATAGCCTATAGATACTTAAATTCCTAGCTTGTACTCTTTGGTTTCAGTTTCTTTTTCAAAATAAGATAAACAAGTAAACCAACTAAAAATAAAGAACTAACAGCAATAGAGAGATAAACTGATGTAGGTAAATCAGTGTTTCTCCAGTCTTTATTTTGATTAAGAGTGTAATAGGTTTTCATAAAAGATTCCATTGTTAGACCAGTTATCAACAAACTTTCTATATCGATGTTGCTCAAGTCATCAGAATGAGTGTGATGGTAAGTCCAATCACCTTCTACAAAATCGATAATCAAATCAATTACAGATATTCCAAAAGCATCAAAAGCCACGTGATCATCTGTGATAGCCATCACCTTAGGTCTGCTTGGGAATGCCTCATAATATCCCAGTTTCACACCTTCATCAAAGATACTATCATGTAATGCTTCATCTGATCGAGACTCTTTGATGAATTGAAGGTTGCTTCCACCGACCATGTCTAGAAGTATGAAACATTCAAATATTTCTACTGATGAATTATAATAATTGTCTATTTCATTAACAAAAGCTAACGAACCTTCTGCCCAATACCACCCCTCCAGACCGTACATTCCTCTCGAATAACCTTGATCTTCTGCATCAATAAAAAGAAACCAGACCTGACAGTCTAATTCATCTTTGTAAGCATATAACACTCTAGCTAATTCCAACAATACTGCTACACCTGACCCACCATCATTTGCTCCAGGAATTGGTGAACTTTGATTTTCAGTATCCTTCTCTGCAACATTTCTTGAATCCCAATGAGCCCCAAAAATAACAATATTCTCTTTTGCAGGATTAATTTTTCCCAATATGTTTTGGCAATGATAACTTGGTTCGCTGTATTTTTGTATTGTGAAGTTGTGAGTCATTATATTGTCTGTAATGTCAACAAGCTCTTCTCTTATCCAATCAGCACACTCAATGTGTGAGAGAGTTCCTGGAACTCTGGGACCAAAACTTAATTGTGTTTCAATAAAATTGTAAGCAGTCGTTTCGTTAAAGAAAAGTGTTCTTGCAGCAGAAGTTCCAAACCAGCTTTCGTTACCACTAAATTCATAATTAGATTGTGAAATGAAACCCTCTACATTCAATCCAAGAAAAACAATTAAAATAAACAGAACTCTAAGAATCTTTTTGGATTTAGGTTTCACAATCAATAAAGAAGAATAACAAATTATTAACTTTTGTAAAGGATAAAATAAATTCCAGTTTCTTTGAAAGCATTTACATAAAGATTTTTTTTATGCTTTTGCTAAACAATACGCTTGGCCAGTATAATTAACAAAAAGGTCATTTTTTTTGCTTCCTAGATTGTTTTTTCGATGAAATCTTTATATATGGCTATAGGTTCTGGGAAGAATATTAAATATCACAAAATGGAGCTATGCTTTTGAAAAATACAGATCATGGAGAATACTTAATTGAACAATTCTCAATTGAAAGAGAAAGATTTGATGAGTTTTCGAAGCTAATCACTCAAGTCTTCATAAATGATGAAAATGCATTAGTAGAAGGGGCATCTATTGCATTTTCAAAGGAAACGTTTAACATAGTGTATGGAGCTCCTTCCATTGATAAGGACCTTTTCGTTAGAGCTATCCACAAACCCACAGGACAATTTGTAGGTTTCTTAGGCTCTATTCCTCGAAATCTTTCTATTATGGGTAAAGTTTACAAATTTGCAATACCTTCATGGTTATGTGTTCATTCTCAACATCAGAAAAAAGGTTTAGCTAAAGGTATGGGGAAGAAGTTATTTGAAATTGGCATAGCCAATGATTATGACGGGGGATTTTCTCTTCATGAACCTGAGCAACATGGAATAGATGTTTCTAATTCAGTATCCAGAGAGAATAACATTCCCTTTCAAAGAGTAGTTACTCTAACTAAATTTGTAATCAAAGCTTTTGATGTAGATAAAGTTGCTACTGTGGTTAAACTAAGATGGTACGAAAAGCTAGTGTTCAAATTCTATGAAAAAATCAAAACTATCAAATCCGACCAAATCAGACAATATCAGGAGAAAGATATATTGGATATGTTTGAAATCATTCAAGAGCAAGTGAAACGAAATCAATTAGCAATAGTTCCAGAGCTGGAGGATTTCAAATGGATACTCAAGAATCCTAATGTTAATTGCGTTGTTCATGAAGATAATGAGGGCAAAACCAAAGGATTTATGCTAGCCTGGGAATTTTATCTTGCTGGTTTCAGAAATAAAATTCTTTTTGGTTGGTTAGATATGATTCATATACATCGGCTGAACAATGAAGAAGCTAGTAATTTAGCAAATTATTTGTGTCAAACATCCAAAGAACGTGGATGGTACGGTTTACAAACTCCATATATACCCTATTTTGATATGAAGCCTTTGAAAAAAGCAAAATTCTTCTTCTTCAGTAAGAAAATCAACTTAGATCTCTTCAATTTGAAAAATGTACCAATTCCTGAAGAAATTGAATCATTCTATTTTGATTGGAGATAATTAAACTAATTAATTCCTGAAGATTTGCACAGATTGAGATAGTAAAGGACATTAGGAGAAACAAACAAAAAAATTAATTAAGATTCTTGTTTTCTTAGGATTGATATATGTGAAACCTATAGATTCTCTAATAAAAGAATTAAAAATTGTTGACATAAATTTTCTGATGTCACTAAAAAATGTAGAAGCAAGTATTATTATCAAGCAAATACAAAAGGATGTAAATCATATAGCATGGATTGTAGGACATTGTGTTACGCACATGGACTACTATTTAGCATATCATACTGGTGAAAGAATTCTGTCTCTGGAAGAAAGAGAGTACTATGCATATGGAGTATCAAAAGAGCAAATTGTAGAATATCCTTTTTCATTTCAGAAATTGTTAGATAACTACATAGAAATATCTTCAAATTATTTTCAAATACTTGAGAAACTTTCAGTCAAAGAGTTTGACAATAAACCACATGAGGATGCTAGTGAGAAGTTATCAGATTTGATTCACAGAATTTCCTTACATCTAATGGGGCATACAGGCCAAATCGTTCTATTAAGAAGAATGTTTAACAATCCTTTTTGGGAATTTGTGGGAGGAGTTTCAGTGGCTCAAAGAGATGAATTACGGCAAGGATGGCTAGATTGGTGGAATGAGAATAAGAATAAATATATCTAAACTTCAGGCCACTTAAGAGCTCTTCTGAGGTTAATGAACCGCTTTACACTTTTTGGGTTTACTTCATCTAGTGAAGCATATTTGACATCCATAGAATCTAGAATTTGATTGAATTTACCTAATCTATTGACAAAAGAGCGATAATTCTTATTCTGATCTAAAGTCCAAGCTGTTTCAGCTACGGCTGCTAGTCTTGGAAAAACCTGCCAATAGAGTCTATCTGTATTAGGAACCCACTCGGTCCAGATAGGTGCTTCCACCCCCATAATTCGATCATAATGCTCCTTTTTCAATCCTTTAGGAATAGGATCAAAGTTGTATGTTTTTCTAAGAGGTGTTACGAAGTAATTATAATCGAGATAATAATGAAAGAAACTCGAGACAACAATTTCTCCACCTTTTCTGATATGTTTAAGTACTTGTTTCTTACCTGTTGGAGCCCAAAATTGTCCGATTACACCAACATCTGTTTTTTCATCCAAAATCTCATTCCACCCAATTGTTCTCCTTCCTCTAGATTTTAGATAATCACTTATTCTTTCTGTAAAATAGGAATGTAGCTCTTTGTGCTTTTCCAAACCTTCTTCTTCCATTCGCCTTTTACAATCGATACAACTCTTCCAGTTTTTCTTTGGAACCTCATCTCCGCCGATGTGTATAATCTCTGAAGGAAACAAATCTAGTATTTCATCTAGAATATTTATTAAAAACTCAAATGTAATCTCTTTTCCTGGACAAAACACATCTGAAAAAATTCCAAACTTTATTGGTACATCAATATTCTTGTTTTTGCAACTTACTTCAGGATAGGAAGCGATTGCAGCTGAAGAATGGCCAGGCATTTCTATTTCTGGAACAATTGTTATGAATCTCTCTTTTGCGTATTGAACTATCTCTTTAACTTGTTCTTGAGAATAGAATCCTTCATGTGGTTTTCCACGGTATTTCTTACTTGTCCAACCACCAACTTTTGAATCTTTTCTTTTTGAACCTATTTCTGTAAGTTGGGGGTATTTCTTGATTTCAATTCTCCATCCTTGATCTTCTGTTAAATGCCAATGAAACACATTCATTTTCAAAAGGGAAATTAAATCTAAGACCCGTTTAATTGTGTCTAAGCTGTGAAAATGTCTTCCAACATCAAACATGAAACCTCGCCAATTAAAGCGCGGAAAATCCTCGATGATTAAACATGGAATTGCCCCATTATATTCTTGATTTAAAGCAGATTTATCCCCATCTCGAGGTAGCAATTGTTTTATTGTTTGAATTCCATAAAAAATACCTGCTTCTCCAGATGAACGAACATCTATGTGTTTATCAGTTATTATGAGTTCATATCCTTCTAATCCTAGCTTAGAGAGAGAGTCATCAAGCTTAAGGTTTATTGAATTCTCTATTAAATACTCTTTGGATGATTCTATTGTTACTCCAAAATTCTCTGAGAAATATGATATGAAATAGTTTTTTAGATTCGCAACTGATTTAGTTGAGTGAATTTTGGTATTTTTGCTGAGAACAAATTTACCATCTTTGAGTTTCAGATTTGCAGGTATTGGAATCATCAAATTATCATATTGAATCATTCATAAAAAGTTTTGTTGGGAGTATTAAATAAATTTCCAACTAAATATGATTTTGATTTCCCAGTGTTTTTATATAAGAAATTGCTATCTTTCTTTGTGAAAATACTATGGCTCGAAGAAGAAGACCTATGCGTAGACCATTAAGGGGTCCATTGAGAAGACCACTTAGAAGAGGGATGGTTCGACGTCAAAGAAGAATATTTCGACGACAAAGAAGAATGATTAGAAAATCAAGAAGATTCATTTTTGGCTCTATGATAATTTTTGCTCTTGCAAATAGCAGACATAATTACAAGTTTCATCAAGAGGATGTAGCTCGTATTGAAGACTATTATGGTAGACCAGCTGAAGATCTAACTGAAGCAGAACTTATTCAAGCAATGAGGAAATTGGGTGTTAATCATCTAGATATTGAAGATTATGAAAATGACAAAATTACTGATGATATTGGGGAAGAATACTAATCTTTCTAATTCAAATCCTTAACTAGAAACAATTTTTCTAACCTAAATTAACTAGAATAAAAAAGATTGATGGTTTGAGTAGAAAAAAGCTTATCTCCTTCTTCTAGAGACAATTACTATGGAAAATGAACAAACTGTGAGAAAAATTATTGGAAGAGCTACAAAACTTTCTGAAACTGTGAACTCCCAACCAGCTAATTTTGCCCATAACCACCAGATTGCATAAGCCTTCATATTTCCATTCAGTGCCTGACTATGAGCACAATTACAACTAAACCAATCAACACCTTCTGTATGAGTTGCTTGCCAATCTAAAGCCCAGTTTCCGGAATGGGTGCCATTATTCCAATCACAATTGTCATTAACATTTTTATCTCCAAAATAATTACAATCAGGATCATAAGATTCAATATCAGCAAAATCAAAAAGAATCTTATTATTTGAGATACAAAAATCTCTAATTTGCTCATTTCTTAGATGTAAATTTCCATCTAATCCTGTACCATCAGTATGACCAGTCATGTAGACAAACATTACATCAGGATACTCTATTTCCAATTGATTCATTGGATCTAAATAATGATCTATCATGGTCTGTTCTGTTTGAGAACTAGCTTGTCCACACCAGCTCCACATTATCACATTACAATCACTATTAGCAGGATTATCTAAGTAATCTCTAGTTGCATTATCCCATCCAGGATACCCCACATCTGGAACTGAAGACATTGCTCCATCGTGAAGAAATGAACTATTATAATCATAAAGATCTGTTGTTCCACCATTACTTTCTTTGAATGCTGGTAATGCATTCATCCCATCTATTATCTGAGATCCATGACTTGTATGTTGATAAGCTATATGCAAAGTGTTTTTAGCGGTAATAATTGCTGAATCAGGCATTTCATCTAACCTAACCATGTTCGCAATTGAATGATCAGCTATAATAGGTGCAGATAAATCATATCCATTAATGCTTGAAAATGATGATAATAAGAAAATAGTAGTTATTAAAATTATAACAATAAAACTTCTACTTTTAGACTTGGATTTCATTTTGAACCCCAAGAAGTAAACAGCTCACTATATTATTTATATATTCCTAGTAAAAGAAAAAAGAAGGAAGAAGATGATTAGAGTGAGATTCTAATCCAATATGCAGGATGGTCAGATTGTTCTGTTAAGATATATCTCGCATCTAAAACAGTTGTTCCTGAGCTAACAAAAATATGGTCAATTCTATCTGAACTATTGAATGAATTATCATCCAATCCAGAAGGCCATTTAAGATACCAGCTGTCATTGAGTACTGCTGTAGTTAAGCTATATTGTACAGAATCTTTTCTGAAATTAAAATCACCCATAAAAATAACGTTGCTTAATCCATTTACTCTTGTCAACATTTCTTCTTGTTGGAGAATTGTTGTACTTGTTGCATCGCCAGAGGGATGATTAACAAAAACATTGTAAATGATTGAATCTAAAGTTACTTCAGCTTGAGCTGAACCTATTTGTTCTTCATCACTGAACATGAAGAATGACATTGCATTTGATATGGGGAATTTAGAAAGAATTGCACAGCCATACGTGTTAGTAACAGTATTTGGACCATAATATGAATACATATTTAGTTTTTCTGCGAAATACCTAACGACATCTAGATTTCCTCCAGAAATTCTTGTAGGGTCACATTCTATTAATCCAAGTATATCAGGATCAACTTGTTTTATTAGCGCAATTTGGCCATCAAAATTCCTATCTCCTGAAACATTTCTTCCTTGTTGAATATTGAATGTCATTATAACCAGCTCTCCATCTGGTGTATAGTTTGGATAAGGTTTAGTTACAAGAGTACCTACTAATGTTCCTAGGAAAATTGTACTGAGCAGTACTATTACGCTTATATTTCTTCTTTTATTTGTATATAGTTTACCTAAATCAAACGAACTTTTCTTAACTAGTAATATGGATAAAGTCAATACTAGCCCGGGTAAGAAGAAAGCTAGCCAATACTTATCTCTAAATCCTGTACTTATCGGTTCAAGGTAACCCCAAATATTGGGTAATATTTGAACAAAGATCATTACAATGATATAGAGACTACCAGCTAATGCGAAACTACCACCCATTTTTCTAGTGGAGGGTTTTATCTTGATTATTTCTCTTGTTAGGAGCATAAAATCAACATAGATTATTGGTGATAGAAGAATCATTATAGCTAGTGGTATATGATGGTACCAAGCAGTTTGTGGAGCAACTATAGGATATAAAGCTGATTCATCAGGAAAGCTCAGTTGATGAACAAGAACCGTTAGGAAAAGAGACATAGCGAATACACCATTCCAAACCCAAAGCATCCATGTTCTCAATTTGCTTAACAGATCTGGTTTAAGCATTTGTCCTATTACAAACAAAGATAAGACTCCGAGAATGCCTAGAGTTATTCCAATATAATTCCCCTCGGTCCATCTAGAAATGACCGTAGGACTTGCAAAAGTAAACCAAATAATGATGAAAACGCTCACAAGTCCAGAAGTCAGTGCAAGGATTTTACCAAAACCGCTTCCTTTTGAAGACTCTTTTATTTCTTCTTGAGTTTCCTTCTGTCCTTCACTTTTGAATTTCATCCCAAATAGCATAATTCCTGCAATAATGCCGAAAATCCAGCCAATCACTTGATACCAGCTATACATCGAGATGTCAATAGAGGAATTTAAAGATCTAAGCAAAATGGATAGTGTAACAGCAATTGCTAGCGATAATCCGAGAGTGGTACTCGTTCTTTTCTCTTCATTTTTCATCCTTGTTAAATAAATTGGAAAGAAAACTAAGAAACATCCAACTGCTAAACCTGAAGTAACTAATATTCCTTGTCTTTTTAGTAAGGGATCTAGTAATCTTGATAAAATCATCAGTTCTCCAAGTATAACTAAAATCATATCTGAAAGCCTTTTACGGAAGAATAAAAGCACAACAGGAGTAACAAGAAACACCAATCCAAGAATGTTTTCATCAGGTTCTTGGTTTAAGAGAGCAAAACCATAAATTGTTTCAAGTAAATCAGAAAGCGCTTGAAAGAAGAATAAGAACAAAATTGCAAACATTATTAACTCGGAATAGAATTTCTTGATAGTATCTCTAATATTTGTCATAAAGATTTACTTCTTTTAGCTAGTTTAAAAAATTAATCAGTCTTAATAGTTCTATATTGCTAGTTTTCTATTAGTTTTGCTACTACTTCTGATAAAATTTCACCAGCACTAACCTCAAGCTTGATATCAGCTTTTTCATCCAAAGGTGTTGGGTCTATATTAATAATAATTAACTTGACTCCATTCTTTTGTGCTTTTCTAGGCAACCCAGCAGCTGGAAAAACTGATAAACTTGATCCTACAACCAACATTAAATCACACTTCAGAGTGTGTTTCTTTGATATTACCATTTCTTTTTCAGGCATGGGATCATTAAAGTTAATAACAGAAGAAATTATTCTACCATTGCAATTTGGACATACTGGTTGATGATCAAGTTGTTTCTCTGCTCTAAAACCTCTTCCATGAATTTCTCGATCCCAACCAACTTCTTCCCGCTTATATCGAGTATCACATTCTATACATTTCATAAACATATAGTTCCCGTGAAGTTCGGCTATCAATTCAGGTTTAATGCCAGATTTAATATGAAGATTATCTACATTTTGAGAAATTAAGAATCTGAGCACTCCCATTTCCTGCAAAGCAACTAGAGCAAGATGTCCAGCATTCGGTTTAACTTCATCAAAATGTTTTCCTCTTTTAGGTGGTAGTCCCTTTTCTTTTCTTGTCCAGATACCATCTTTACCTCTGAAATCAGCTAAACCAGATTCAGTACTTATTCCAGCACCAGTAAAAGCTACTACGTATTTAGATTCATTGATTATTTGGACAATGTCATTGACATCTTTTTCCGTAAATGGGATTTTTTTCACCTTGAATAGAAAAAAAGAATAGAATTTTAACTTTACCTTTTAACAAAGTAAAATGATAGGATTGAAAACAGTTGATCTATCACTTAAAGCATATTATAACCTTTCTAAGAATTTCTTGAATAGCAAGACAACTAAAATAAAGATGAAAATTTATTCATCTTCTTCCTTTAGATTTTCTGAATTATTTATTACATCTTCATCAGTCGTATCCGCTGCATGTCTTAGATTTGTAAAAATCCAGAACAAAGTTGCCAGAATAAATGATGGTATGATAACTGCATATAGAGCAAAGGTCAAGTTAAGTTTCAAATATCAAAAAGAATGATATGGGAAGAAGTAATTAAGAATAGGTTATTTACTAAACTTCTTTCTAGCTTTTCTTACCAATTCATCGGGTTTTTCACTGTAAGGTATGTAGAGTTCCCCTAATGATGTTTGCTTTATACTTTTTTCAATTATATCACTTAGAGTTTGATTAACTTCAAAACCAAGGAAGTGTCTGAAAGAACCTTTTGCAGCAACAGCTGTTGTTCCATTCCCCATAAACGGATCTAGTACCAAATCACCAGGTTTGCTTCCAAAATCTATACATCTTAAAACAACCTCTAGAGGGAGTTTAGTAGCGTTCTTCCTTGTTCCTCTTTCATACTCTCTTTTGAAATTCCAAACATCTTCAGGATAGTGCTCAACTTTATTGAAAAAATAACTTTTTTCGTTTTTAACAGCAAATAGAACATGATAATGGCTAGTAACAAATTTCCTTTTGGTAAAAACTCCAAATTGATATTTCCAGATAATATGGTTAATCAGCGTTAAATTATTATCTTTTAATGCATTTAAAATATCTACAAGATTTGTCCAGCCGCTAAAGATCCAAACACCCGCATCATCTTTCATAAGACGAGGTAGTTCACTTATCCATTTGTCAGTGAAATCCATATAGTTCTCAATATGAATATCTTGGTATCCTTCTGCAACATAATTACTGTCTCTATTATAGAGCGGTTCCATATTACCGAAATTTAAACCAAAGGGGGGATCTGCTATAATCAGGTCAACGCTTTCTGTTGGTAGATCCCTCATTCCTTTAATACAATCTTTAAAATGAATCTTATCAACTTCAAAGGTAAATAATCTATCATTAAACAAACTCAATGCTTCAGCTTCTGTCCAATCAAATGTTGGCTTGAATTCAGCAGCAGCTTTATGAGGTACATATGTTCTTTTACTACCTTTAGTTTGTGAAGTTTTCATAAGCTCACTACTAGCTGTTTTTCATAGCTTAAAACTCTTTTTTTTCAACCAGAGTGTTATACATCTCAGGTCTTCTATCTTTGAAGATGTGATTGTTGTCACTTAGCCACTTGTTTCTTGCTTTTGTGATATCTATTTCAACAAAGTGTACTTCTTCCTTATCAGTACTAGCTTGTACAAGTCTTTTCGCATCTGGAGTCGTCACTTGACTATGACCTTTAAAGTGAAGGCTAATTTCTCCATTTGTTTCAATTCCAATTCGATTAGAGGTGATTGTAAATATCTGATTTTCAATGGATCTTGTAATCATTGCAGTTTGACAAAAGGAAAGAACAAGATTTGTTGAATGAGCTAATACATCCATACCTTGGAGAGCAAGGCTTCTAGTTGCCTCTGGAAAAATCCAGTCCCAACATACTAAAATCCCTAGATTCATCCCCCGGACATTATACAATTTGAAAGGGCCATCTCCAGGTTCAAAGAACAGCTTTTCCCTATCAAACAGATGTACCTTCCTATATTTAGCTACAAAACCTTCAGGACCCACCAATACTGAAGAATTAAAGTATTTACTTCCACTTTTTTCGCAGACTCCACAGACTATATACCCATTTTTTTGTTTAGCCAATTCAGTTAATTTCTCAACAAAATATCCTGAAGGAATTTCTTCAGAAACTTTAGCAAGTTCGTTCTTCTCAACAAAAACATACCCAGAATTGGCTAATTCCGGAATAACCAATAAATCAAAAGATCTTGTTTCATCAATGAGTTTAGAAATTGAATCAATATTTGTCTCAACATCTTTTAAAATTGGCTGGAACTGTAGAAAACCTACTTTCATCATTTTTCGTTTGATATTCATCTATTTAAATCTGTGGCAGAGAGGTTTACTGATTTCTTGAAGGTATCAACCAAAGAAATAAGTTCAGAAATATCATCTATTTTATAATCTGGTTCTAATTTCATCACTTTTTCAGGAGAAGAAGCTCCATAATATGCTAAAACAGAGTTAACTTTTGCTTGTTTTGCACTTTGTATATCAAACTCTGTATCGCCTATCATGAATGTACGACTATTTGGGATACTGAAATCATTCATGATTTGAATAATAGCTTTCGACTTTGTTTTATCAAGAGTACCTATTGGTTTATCGAATAGATGAGATATTTTAAAGTGCTGCAACCATTTTTCCATCCTTTCTTGAGATTTTCTAGACACTAACCCAATATAATTTGTTTTTTTAAGTTCTTCAAGTGTTTCTCTTACTCCGGAATAGAGACTTCGTAAAAATGAATATTTATCTGTAATGTTAACATAATATTGGAGAGCTAAATCTAATAATTCAGGATTATCATTTTCCAGAAATTCAATGAAATCCTGTTTCTGATCAGTATTTCCCACCCTTTCTTTGAAAACCTTATCAGATAATTTCTTACCTGAGAAGTGTTCTACAGTTTCTTGCATCTGCATAGCATATGCTTCTTTGGAATCAGCTAATACTCCATCAAAATCAAAAATGATCAAACAACACTTTTCTTGATTTCTTAAGCCCATTACACCGTAGGAAAAGAATCAAAATAAATAGTTTGGGATGAGACTATTCTTCCTTTTTCAAAGGTGCACTGCAACTTGTACAGAAATAAGCATCCATTTCATTTCTAGTATCACAATTCCAACATTTTACAGTAGTTGAACTTTTTCCCCCAGATAAACTACCTGCTTTTTCTTTCCAGTCAAATTGATCAAAACCAGTAGATTTTTCTTCCATTCTTTGTGCAATTTTTTCTTCAACTTTGTGAAGATCATCATAAAATCCGTCTATTTCATCAGTTCTTTCCCTGAATTTCCTAGCTTCATTGGCTCTAGCTTCAAAATTGAAAACATACTTAATGTAAATAAATACATTCATTTTTCTATCTTTCAGATGACGGTTGATTAAGAACATAATAGCTCCAATTTCAAGAACACCTAAAATAACATAGATAATAATTTTAACTGTTTCTCCAGGGGGCTGGAAGAATGCAAGTAGTATACTCACTGGCAGAAATCCTGCAGAAATAACTAGCATTGGCAGTCCAAGAACTAAATAAACAAGTTCATTCATAGTACTTGCTACACTATAACCCGCCCCAGAGAAGAACTCTATAATATAATAAGTAATGAGCATAGTTCCAACAATACAAATTGCTAGAATTGATAAAACCTTAAGAAGTTTGATATCTAAAATAAATGAATAAGCAACACAAGCTACTATAACACCTGCAAGAATGGCTTGCTGCATAACATTTTCTTTCTTGAAAACTTTACGTTTTCCCTTTGGTAATCCATGCATAGATGTCATCTCAAATGGAAATCATATACTTATGTATTTTACTATTTGTGCAATAGAACCAAAAATTAAATAAAAAATAAAAAAGATAGAGAAGAGTTCTATTCTTCTTGTTTTCTTCTTCTTCGATATATAACCATAGCTTGAATTATCAACAAAGTTGCTCCAATAGAAAGCAAAGTTAGTGCATCGAAACCTGTTTTTTCAACAGGAGGTTCAATGTATATTGTATAATTATTTACTGTTCTATAGAATGTACCATTAATATCAACAACACTAATAAAGAATTCAATAATTGCATTTACATCAAATCCTTTTCCAAATTCGAAGTAGTAAAATGGGACATAAGCAGTTCCATTGTATTTCATTAGAGCTGTAAATCCTGTTGTGACATTATTGCTTGGATCAAATTCTGACCATGTGATGTTTACATGATTCCTTCCTGATCTGGTCTCAAGCTCAGTTCTGTTAGTAATCTCAACAATAATCATATATTTTTCGTCTTCATAGAAGAGAGTGGTTGGTAAAGTAACGTCTTCACCATCTTCATCAGTAGTTAAAATGTAGATTTCAGGAGTTGAGATGTAGACAGGTGTAGAATCAGATTCAAGTACAACATAACTATCATTTTCAGAAAAGACTTGCTTTGTAACTAATTCGTCAGTATATTCCACCATAATTCTGTAGATTATTAGATTATCATAGTCAAATGCAGGAAGAGTTCCTGAATATGAGTTAATTGCACCAATTGAACCTATAGGAGTTCCTGAAGAGGTTACATCAATATTAGTCCAAGTAGGGCCATTGTTAAGAAGATATTGAAGATAGACCTCAACATCTTCTGTATCTGTAGGTACAAATATTTGAGATTCAATAAACACTTCATTAATGTCTTGTGGATTAAGGATGTCTCTTGTTACATATTCAATTGAAGGGATAACTGTATAACTATTGTCGAGAGGATGGAGATCTTTAATTTCATAAACAACAGAATCAATTGTAACAAGATCAATTAAAATCTCTGTTGCCAAAGGTTCATTTTCATAATAATTACCAGCAAAAGTAACGTTATCAAGTTGTTTATAGAAAAGACCTAAACAATCAATTACTGAACCATATTGTCCAACAGTTCCAAAATTGTTATTGTATACAGAGAAACCGTTACTATCAATGAAGGTTATTGCTACTCCAACGATTGAATCAAATGAATTTCCAGTTATAATAGGAGATGTACAACCAATAATTTGTATGCCTGTATTTAACGCCTTATAGGTTCCATCACGAATTTGCAAATACAGTGTATTTCTGGCAACAATTCCAATGTCTGAAGTGTTTACGTCATTCCCTAAAAGTCGGATATTGTCTGAGAACCAGATACTGACCCCATAAACAGAGTCAAAAACACCGTTACTAGCTAAAATACCAAAACTAGTTGACCAGAGTGTTATACCGTATTCTGCATTAATAGCTCCGTTAGCTGTTATAACTACTTCTTTAGTTTGTTCAACATAGATACCAGTTATTGTATTGTTAATAATATTACCAAGAATTAATACTTCTCTTGAGGAGATTACAGCGATTCCTTCCCCTACAAAGGTTAAAATATTAGATTCAATTTCATTATTTCTTCCACCTATAAGATTGATTCCTGTTGTAGCATTATAAAATACATTAAAAGATATCACGGCATCTCTTGAATCTACTATGTCAACAGCTTTTTCTGTTATGTTATAGAATTCGTTACTTGACACTTCAATTCCGTCAGAATCTAGTACAACTACACCATTCTCAAGATTATCAAAGAAATTGTTTATAATCCAGTTTGGTGATATGTAAAAATCAAAAGCTTGATTACTATCAATGAATCTATTTTCATTTATTAAAGATGCTCTTGTGCCTTCTGCCTCTATACAAACATCTGAAACATCTGTGAAGTTATTGTTGCTGATAGTTGATAAATCCGCATTATCTAGTACGATACCAGTTTCAAGATTCCTGAAAAAGTTATCAGTCATTGTTATTCTTGAATCTTCAAGGTATGCAGCAACTTTAGCATGATGGAAATAATTATTTGTGATTTCCACAGGATTGATATCATCTATTTGCAAACCAACTTCAAATGTAGTGTCAAATTCATTGTTATCAAGGACAAGGGCATCTGCATCATCAATTAAAAGCCCGTAGTTAACAGCATCAAATACACAATAGTTGATTTCAATATATCCACTATCAACTAGTTCCAACCCAATTTCAGCAGCAATGAATTCACTATTTTCAATCAATATATTTTGACTATTACGGATAGAAAAAGAACAACCAGTAAAATCTGTTGTATCTATGGTGAAATCAGCAACATTCCTAACATCAATTAATGCAAACGATACAAAACTATCTTTGAAAGTTACAGATGATACTACACTAAGATTGCTGCTAAGATGTGTCGCTATAATAGTAAAATTATACATACTATCTGTTGGTTGTAGAATACTGTTTTCGACATAAAGTTTGGATCCATCCATCATTCCAATTGTACATGAAAAAGTTTGATTTGCTAGAAAATCCACGGTTGAGTTAATAATTCTCAACTCTCCACCTTCTTCAATAAGTATAGAACCATTAATAATTACATCGTCAGTTATTGTTTCCAATCCTGATATAATCCAAACTCCTTCTGTTGGAGGTTGTAATTTGATAAAACTGTTAGTTGCTTTAGAGACTGTGCCAACAGTTAACAACCCGATAATAAGTGTAACTGTGAATAGAGTTAATATTTTCTTAGAAACCTTCATCTAATTAACCTCGACTATTAGTCTTAATTTAATCAATCGGACGAATGCACATTTTTAAAGTTTCTGTAAGAACTGTGATTTCTAAAATACTAGCATGAAAAGAAGTTAATTCTCTGAACTCACAATTGGATTTTTTTAGAGGATAAAGAAGATAAAATCCCATTGAAAATCAAAAGGAATTAATCATTGCAATCTACTTTTTATTTGATCAGGATTTTTTTTCCTTACGCCTTATTTTTTCTCTTTCTTTTCTTTCTTTCTTATATTTCTTCAGCATCAATTTATCCAATTGTTCATCTGTCAATTTTGGAGGATTTATCAAAGGTTCAGGATGTTCAATTAGCTCTTTTAACAAATCAATAGTTGGTCCGCTGTAACTTCCAGGTGTGATTCGATCATCAATACAGATTTTAAGTTCCATCACATCACGGATATCTACTTTTTCAGTTTCTTCATTGATTACTTGAGCCTTGTGAATTTTACCAATTGTTATTAACACTCCAGTTGTCCCAAGCCCAAAGAGATGATGATAAACTGCATCTATATTTATTGATCCTAGATGAGCAAGAAATGCTGTGGACCACATAGGTATATCTTTTGTGAGGGAATAAATTGGCATATTATGTTCATCAGTCCAACGTAATAACCAAAAAATGAAATTAATTAAAAATCTAGGAAAAGCACCCCAAAATTTGACATCCTTTTCGTTTTGGTTTTCTCCATATCGAGCTTCATATAGTTTGCTAGCAACTATTTTTTGAACTGTTTCCAAATTATCAAATGGATCAAATTCAATCATTGCATTGATTTCTTCTCCGCCTTCAATTTTGTCCTTCTTAACTACAAATGAAAGGATAATCTGATTTCGTTGCCATAATCTTCGCCCAGAAACAAATCTGTTAATCTTAGGACGTAAAGCTATAGCTCTAACTGCTGCTGCCAAATAAATTTGGAATAATGTTAGTTTGTCTTTATCATCTCGATTTTTATTATACTCTTCCAGAAACTTGAACGTATGAGTGAGATCTATCTGAGTTTTAAAATGAATTTCACTATCTGTTTTCTTGCGCATTATCAGAAATTCAAATTCATGAAATTTTGTAGTTTTTACTAACTCTGCATCTGGTCTTCTTGGCATTTATATCACATCTTCAGATAGAAATAGGTTCTCACTAATGAAAAGAATGCTTTGTTAAATATATTTCGTCCATTAGTGCTTCATAAAAATATTTTTTAAACGACTGATAGCAGATACTTGACTAACTTGATTCATACTGAAGAAGAAATACCTCAAGAAAAAGCAATCAAGAAAGATAAAATTAAAACTTATGCAATTGCCGCAGCTAATAGTGGTGGTCAGCAGTTTTACTTTAACTATGCTACTTTGATTGCTGTTGGCATAGGAGCGACTCCCTTACAGATGTCGTTCATTACAGCTATTCAGAATTTAGGGTCGTCTCTTCTACAAGGTTTTTTTGGTCGCTTATCAGATAGAATAGGTAGAAAGTTAGTCTTATTGTTTGGGTTCATCATTGCTACTATAACTACAGTTAATCTAGCCTTTCTTACATCACCTGTTATTTTCATGGTAATTATCGGAATCTACTCTTTAGGAATAAGCATGGTTATTCCCTCCTGGAATGCCTTAATGGGAGACATTACCACAGAAAAAACTCGAATAAAAGTAATAAGTCAACTCAGTATGGTTGGAACTCTCACATCTTCAGTTTTGCTACTTCTATTAGGCTTTTTCATCGATTTAATACCATTCAAGAATACAGAATTAGAAACAAAATACAGAGTTATGGTTTTAGTGGGAGCTATGTTCTTTGCACTAGCAACTATCGTAATCTTAACCCTATCAGAAACCAACAGAGCAAAATCAGTAAGGAAAGCTGTTCCAATTAAGACTCTCCTGAAGAATAAATCATTTGTAATATTCAGCGGAACTACTATGATATGGTGGCTGATGATGAGTTTATTATGGCCTTTATCGCCCTTTGTTCTTAGTAGACTGGAACCTAGTACATCTGCAGTAGCTATTCTTTCAGCTGCTTTTTCAGCAAGCATGGCCCTTGGTTTCATGATTACATTTAAAATAGGTGATAGAATCAGCAGAAAATTCATGATATTTATTGGGTTCCTTTCACTTTGTTTAGTACCTATAACTTTGGCTTTTAGTACTCACTGGGCTCTAATTATTATTACTAATTTCTTTGGTGGATTAGGAAATGGTTTAGTTAATGTATCAGTTAGTACAGAAATTCTCAATCTTGCTGATCCAAAAATCAAAGGAACATATAGTGGAACATATAATGTCTTTCTGGGTATACTAACTTTTACAGGTTCTTTTATTTCAGGATTAATTTTTGAATTCTTTACAAGATCCAGTTTCTCTTTAATTTCTAAATCAGTTTGGTTAGATTTTTCAGCAGGCTTTTTTTCAAAGTTTTTAGATTCCTCTTTAGATAGTTTTGGACTCTTTCTCAGAAACTTCCTTATCATTATTACTTGCTTAAGACTATTAGCTACTATTCCTATACTTGTTCTGGCTTTAAAAGAAAGAAAAAAGTCTAAATTATAATCCTCTGCGAAACAGTTAAAATCCTCTCACAAAATTAAAATTATGAAATTCGTTCATAGGACTAATTATTGTAATAAGTGCAACAAAAAAGCATCTTATCCTCAGTTGGTAAACAGAAAAACGATAGAACAAAACAAAGAGTGTCCTAGATGTGGTACTGACGTAGTTTCATTTTGGGAGGAATTAAATAATAAATATATTTTACCATATTTTGTAGGTATGCCTTTTTTTGCTATGTCTGCAATTTATGGTTTTTGGACATCCACTTTAGATCAAATAAGACCTGTAGATATATTTGTAATTATTTTCAATGTTATAATGACTGCAGTTTTCACAGTTTATGGGATACGGTATAGTAAACTAAAAGTAATTCCTCAAACCAATGATAATTCTCTAGAAATGTTGAAATCATTTAGAAAACAAACACTGTATGCTTTTCTTTATACTTTGTGTGGTTTTGTGATAGCAATCACTCTAGATATACTTATAGTCCTTGTTTGGTTAGGCATAGAAAAAATAACATAGGTACTATAGAGTTCGTAAAAAAAATTGAAAAGATGATAGTTTACTCTATTCTAGATAAAGGGTTTTCTCCTTTTGTATTCCTCGTGTAGAAAAGAAGATTAACAGTCCTAACAGTGCAATTATCAAGGAAATATAAACTACAATTTCAATGCTGAATTTTCCAGATACCAACAACAAACTCACTCTATAACACCAGTAAAAAGGATTAATCATAGATGCTGTTGATGAACTGAGTGGATTTGATACAGCTCCGAAATAGAAAAACATAGCTAATCCAATAGAAACCAGTGGAGAAATCCTTTCTGATGCTTCTCTAGCTAAGTTACTATCTATTGCCATAGTGAGGAGTAGTGATATAAGTAACGCTAGAACTGCGAATAAAATCGTAACAATGATGTCTCCAGCATTTAGAACTCCTAGATTCAAACCAAAGATTTCAAAAATACTACTAAAGCTTGCTCCAGAAATTTGAGTTGCAGCTATAATTCCTAAAACATATGATAGTGTCGAACCCAAGGAAGCAACTAAACCAGTTATTGCTTTTGAGATTACGAGATCCCTGTGACGATGAGTATAAGCTAAAAGAATTTCCATTGTTCTCATTCTTTTCTCTCTAGCAAAACCGATACTGGAATAAGAGCCGGAGTTAAGGGCTATAAGTAGAAAAATCATATAACTTAAAGGCATAGCCAGAGCAGCTGCTTTAGGTCCTAAAAGTAATTCTTCTGGTATAGATGCAGGGGCAACTTCATCTTGATTAACTGGAGGAATTGTCCTATTTGCTAGAGTTGTCGCAATTACGCTGTTTGCAATACTTCTAACAGTTGCAAAAACGCTTTCAGAGAAAAGTGATTGAGTGGCATCTACTATATAATAAGTTGGCACTCCTAGAAATGCTAGTTCAGAGAAGTTAGATGGGATATACAAACCAAATTCAGTTGTATAAGTTACAGCGGATAAATTTGCTACTACCTCTACTTCAATAGTGGAATCACTCAAGAAATAATATGTGAGATTTCCAAGAATAGAATCGCCTATGTTTGCACCAGTGTAACCCAAATCATCAGAGCAAATTAATAATGAAGATGTTTGTTGTGAGCTAAATAAAGAAGGCAGACCAATAAGTAAAAACATCATAATAAAAGGACCACCAAACACAAAGATAGCAACTCTCTTTCTGAATAAGAGTCTCAAATCTTTTTTCAGTAAAGTCTTGAGCTGACTTACTCTTTTCTTTTTACTCAAAGTGAACCCTCCTTTCTAGGAATTGAACTCCTTATCGGTGTTTCAAAAGCTGCAATAATTGCATCTTCAAATTCTTGTGTATCGGGAGCATAAGTATTGATTATTTCCTCTTTTTTTCCTTGAAAAACCAATTTTCCTTGCTTAAGAATCCCACAATAGTCAGCTAATTCCTCTAAATCTGAAACAATGTGAGAAGAAAGCAAAATGGTTCTTCCTTCTTCTTCAACCAAGTTCTTAATGATTGATCTAATATATTTAGCCCTAGCTATATCCAAACCCGATGTGGGCTCGTCTAGCACAAGAAATTCTTTGTTTGTTATTACAGCCATAATAAAACTTATTGATCTTTGTTCTCCCCCAGAAAGTTTCGAAAATGGTTTGTTCAACATCTCATGAGTTATTTCCAAGGTTTTAAAATAATTAGCTAAAGTTTGATTAACTTCCTCATAAGAAACTTCATTCAATTCCAGAATAAATTTGATATTTTGCATAGGAGTCAGATCATAATATGCTGCAGAAACTTGTGGTAACAAACCAACTTTTCCTCTAATAGCTTTAGGGTTCAATGTTACATCGATATCGTTAACAATAACTCTTCCGAAAGTTGGTTTTAGTAACCCCAGCAACATTCTAATTGAAGTGGTCTTACCGGCCCCGTTTGGCCCGAGAAGCGCATATATTTTCCCTTTTGGTATCTTTAGATTCACTCCATCTACCGCTAGTAGCAATTTGAATTGTTTAGATAGTTGTTCCGTTTCAACCATTAAATCTGACATTAGAATGAATAAACCCACCGTATTTTTAAAACTATTTCTATCTTAATTTTTCATCAACAGTAAAGAGTATATTTTTTAAACTCTCCAATTTTCATATCACAATGACTCTTGATTATGCCATTTGCGGTACTCGTAATTCTAACATAGGTTTACCTACTGGTTTGAAAATTCTTAGAGAAGGTGGTAACGCTTTAGATGCTGTTGAAGAAAGCATCAAATTAATCGAAAACAATCCTTACGATATTACTGTTGGGTTCAATGGTTTTCCCAATCTTCTTGGAATTGTTGAGCTCGATGCGTCTATTATGGAAGGTAAGACACGAAACGCTGGTGCTGTTGCAGCTGTGAAGAATTTTCGTCATCCAATCTCAATCGCTAGAAAGGTCATGGAGATCAGCCCTCATGTGATGCTAGTTGGGGAAGGCGCAGAAAGGTTCGCAAAAGCATTGGGGTATCAGGAAGAAGAAATCATTGATGAACTAGGTATTCAAAACTATCACAACATAATGGATGGAAAAAGTCTTGAAATGCCACTTGAAGCCCAAGAATTGGTCAGAGAGCTTTTTATGAGATTTGATGTTCATCTCAAGGAAGTTATGGAAAATTACTCAATCAAGGAATGGTACAGAAAATTAAGTTTTGACAAGCATGGAACAACAAATGTAATTGCTTTAGATAATGAAGGTAATCTTGCAGTGGGTGTTTCAACTTCAGGGTTAGCAATGAAATTTCCAGGCAGAGTTGGAGATTCACCTATTTTTGGTGCAGGAATTTATTGTTCTGACAAAGCAGGTTCTGCATGTACTGGAACAGGTGAATTAGCAATTCGATTGTCAACTACTCGTTTGGTTGTTGATAGGGTTCATCGAAATATAGCTATTGATAAGGCTACAGAGATGGGAATTTCGGAACTCAAACAGCTCAAAGAAGAAGGAGTCTTACACATTATATCTATGGATAAATCTGGTCAATGTGCAGCATTTACCAATAAGGATGGCTTATACCATTATTATGCAGATTCATCTATGGAAGATCCTGAAAAAAGACAAAGCGTTTTTCTGAAAATTTAATAAAGAAGAAAAAAGATAGAAGAGAATCTATCCGAAGAATAGAGCCAGGATATGAAAAATAAACGCAGTGAAGATTCCTACGCTAATAAGACCTACTAGAATATAGGCTGATATTTTTAGTATTTTAAATCCTTTCTCTTTAACTTTAACTGCTATAACTTGAAATACTATTGGTAATATAACAAGCACTACTACAAATGTAGCTTGTAATCCTAATGTTACAAGATGAATCAATTCAAATCCAAATCCATAAAAGGCTCCAAAAAGTGCTACCACAGTCATAATATAAAGTACTACCTCAAATAGTAAAACAAAGAATAACCCATTGAAGTACATCCTAACATTGTCCATTGTTCTTTCTTCTTTGAGATTCTGAACTAGTTTGTAAACAATGTGAATAGACAACGGTATTACAATCAATGCTATGACCCAAGTAAAGCTTAAGATAAGCTGGATATTTGCAGTAGTAAATACTCCATCTGTTATAACCCCATTTAAGATAAATTGAACAATAATAAAAATCAGAGTGGGTAACATAATAAATCTTACAGTTGATTCTAGCAACTCTTTAGTTCTTATTGCAGGTGGTTCAATTGATTCATCCTTATCAGGTACTGCTATAACACTTATTTCATCTCTCTCATATTTAATCATTGAATACTGATAAGATATTATTGCTGCACCTGCTAATAGTATCCCATCATGTGGAAACATGTTCCATGGAAGTATAAATGCAAATGCAAAGAAAGTGATAAAAATTGATATCCAAATACTGTTAACGATAAGTTTGTTGGGTTTTTTATCGATATTTTTCTCTCTTCTTTCTTTTCCTGTAATAGATCTTCCCATTTTATTAAAAAACAATTGAATATGATATATCATTTGACTAATAGCGTTCTTTTCCCCGATGAATCCAGATCTTCTGTCAAAATCTGCAACTCTAGCTTCTTGAATAGCTCTTTTTTCTCTTATTGTCTTCCTTGATGTGTAGATTACAGCTACCAATAAAAAGATGAAAGCAAAGGGATAAATCAACCCATAAGAAACTTGTAGAGTATTATAGTGAAATCTTGAATCACTGATAACACTGAAGAATCCTAGAATAACTTCCAGGCCCCAGAAGAATAGTGCTGGTACAAATACCAATATTAACAATCTTCCTCCAAGCCTGGGAGAATAATCAGGCTTTCTTGTTGTCCAGAAGGATGCACTCAATAATAGCAAAAACAGAACAAGTACATAGATTACTTGTTGTCCAATTATGTACCCATAATTATCTTTTGAACTAAACAAAAATAGACCGAAAAATGTTGCAATAAATATAAGTAGTTTTAGAATAGAATAAACTGTAGTTCTGGTTAATAAAACTCTTTCTTCCTTAGTATTTGTCTTTGCATCTTTATAACCTAATTCTGCTAGCTTCTTATCAGAATCATTTTTTGCAGTGTAAATTTCAGATGTAATGCGTGAAAAAAGCAGAAGGCACATTGCGATAATAAGAATTCTAAAGCCAAAAATTACCATTTGATATACAACAGTAACGTTGTCTTTCAAAGGATTAGAGAGAAGTATTATTGTAGGAAGACCGAAAATAAGTGTTGTTGCAAAAAAAACCTTAAACACACTTTTCATGCTTGAAGATTTATTTAAAGAGGTTCCCAAAGCTACATATCTTTGCCTTTGTAAAATAAGGTTATCTTTAGCTGAATCTGAATTTGACATGATTAACAATCACCTCATAGTTTAGGTGTTTATAATATTTTCTCTGCCGAGTTAATTTTATTACTCTATACTTGGATAAGCTAAAATCTCCTCAATTGATTGTTTTAGTACTGAAACAGCTGTTTCCAGCAGTTTTTGTCCTTTTTCTAAAGAAGTTTCTAATTTAAAAATCTTTTAACACAATTATAGCTGAAATATGGAATTTCCAGCACTAAAGATTTAAAAATTTGATTAGCACATTGTATTTTTGAGTACTAATGAATGTGTCCTCAAAAAATACAAGGAAGTTTGACAATCTGTCCAATAAACTTCAAGATGTAAACTTAATGAAACTAAGTTTGAATCAAAAAATAGTTCTCTGGATTGATCATCTTGGAAATTTTAGTGCTCCTGACAGAGTCTACATTTATTTCTTCGAAAAGGATGCAAATGACTATGTAATTGCAAATAATACTCATGAATGGTGCGGAAAAAAAATCCGTTCTATGAAGGATGAACAACAAAATATACCAATAGATCTGTTCCCATATTTCAAAAAAGTGCTCTATGAGAACAAAGAAATTGCTAGAATTAACAGTATTAATGACCTTACAGATGATGTTCAATCAATGATTGAATTAATGAGTTTTCAAGGATTAAAAAGCATACTTGCTGTTCCAATCATCAAAGAAACAAATACAATAGGTTTTATTGGATATGAGACAATTAAAAAGGAAAAAATTTGGAATAATGAAGATTTAAAAGCCCTTAAAATTGTGGCTTGTTTGATAACTGTAAAACATTAAGAACAATCGAAATAGGTTTTTGTTTTTAGATAGAAAAGCTTAAAATTCAATTCGTTAGAAACAAAATGTAACAGATAAACACGACCAGGTAGTCAAGCTTGGATGAGTAACACTGCGAGTGAACTCAGAGAAATATGATACGTCCTTGGGGACTTGAAAGGATGTTTCCCTCAAGCTATCATGGACGTGATCGGGGGTTCAAATCCCCTCCTGGTCACCATTATATTTTTTTCCTTTTGGTTCTACGATTTACTGTATATACCATGAAAATTGTTGCCAGTATGCTCCATATAAGTCCAGCAAATGAAGATTGTATAGGTTCTTCAACATATTCACGCAAATTTTCAATAGGTGCCCACTCTTGACTCGAAAATATAATCAAACCATATAGACATGATTCTATTGTTATTTCCTTGTCTGTCAAATTCTCATAAAACCCATTTCCAAAGAGGTAATTCAATGAAGTTGCATTTACCACTTCTGAGCCAACATTTTCTAGGTTCATTAAATACGAAATTAATGAGAAATATGCTTGATTCTTTAGAATAAGAAGATCATCAGTTCTATCTGTTTCATGTACTAGCCATTCTTCATCTATAAAATTTGAAATCACCCTTTGATGTATATAATAACTGCTATAATAGAAGTAGTAGTGATCATATCTAAGTTTTTCAGCTCTTGAAAGTCCAACTGCTAGATACATTAAATCCAAAGCGCTAGCAGTTTGTTTTGCCTCACTTGAAGTTAAATTATATTCAGAATAAATTTCATTTGTTGATGCATTTACCAGGTGGGTATTAATGGAACTTAAAATGGGCTGTACATAATCAGAAGCACACATATAATAACAATAATCTTGTTGAAAGAGAAGTTGATAAGTTGTAAGTAACCATAATCCTAATGCTTGATCTATTAGATAACTGCTGTTACTATAAGGTTGAATGAACATTTGGTGTTGAACAGAATAATAATGGTAGATTAAATTTGAATAAACTTCTTCGATGACATTAAAATTAAAGGTTCTATTTGTATCTTCAAGGGCATAATATGACTGAATTAATGCATAGATGCCAATTATCTGCGATGTTAGAGTTAGATTTTCTTGAAGATTCTCTATTTTTCGAAATGATCCGTTACTAAGTATTTCAAGAATTATAGAAATTTTATCAAGTACCTCTTCAGAACTGGGTAAATATCCTGCTTGAAGAAGCAAAGAATTTGTTAAAGAGGAAAGAATGATTAATTCAGAAGATGTGTTAGATACAGTTTTTTCATGGACAGGGTATCCATTCTGATCAGTAAAATTATCTTCAATCAGATTTACAGTTACTTCTACTGATTCAAAGTTAGGAGGTTTAATGATAGGGGGTCTACCAGGGAGCATAAGAGGGATGAAAGGCGATACTATTACAAGAATAGAAATTACTGTGAAAAGGAATTTGTGTTCTGATATTAAGAACCGAAGTTTTCTTCTCGGTTTTTTACCTTTTTTTAAACGTTCTATGTTCTTTTTAGAATCTATAAGATAATCACGAACTTTGTCCTTTTCTCCTTCTGTCTTTGCTTCTTTGCTATTAGTCATTTTAATCCTATACTAGTTTCATTATCTCTTTTATTGACTTCATAAATTCCTTTGGTACTTCTTCCTCAAATGCGTATATCTTTTCACTCAAGATGTTGAAATATGGAACTTCCAGCACAGATGAGAATTTCTCTTCACCTATTCTCTTAAGCTCTGATAAGTTTTTCTCGAAATCTTCTTTATCAGCTTTAATTCCCTCTTCATCAATTTTGTTTATTAGTAAAATCATTCTAGTATCTTCTTTTAACATAGCATAGATATTGTCTGTTAACTCCTTCAGCCCAAGAACATTTGATGTGCTAGGAGTTGCTATAACAATTATTACATCTGAAACCATCATTGAATCAATAGACCTGTAAAAAAATCCAGGAATTGTATCGATCAGCAAATAATCATATTTTTCTGAGATTGTATGTTGCAACTGATATAATTTTGAAAGATATTTAGAATCATCTCTAGAGAGTTTATCTCTCTGCTTTGAGTGCTGTTTGAGAAACTCCATTGAGGAGAAAATCAAATCAAGCTTTGTTCCATTATCTGCAGTACATGGAAAAATAATTTTAGAAAGTGAAGCACCTTCGAGTAGATAATCAGATAAAAATAAAGGATTTTCTACTTTAAAGTATGATTGAAATGATGGAGCTCTAAGATCATAATCTAATGCCAAAGCTTTTTTTCCTTCCTTAGCTAAAGACCCGGCTATATTTAACAAGAGAGTGGTTTTTCCTGTACCACCTTTGTAACTATGTACACTTATTGTTTTCATTTATTTTATCTCCTTAATGAAATATCTCACTTCTGTACCACGGCTTTCAGGATTATCTTTACTTGGTTTATCAATAGCACTTCTCTCTCTATCTAGGAACCCTTCTTTGTGCAGAGCTACTAAATATCTAGATTCAAGATTGAAAGCTCTTCCTGTAACAGCTGCTACTTCTTTACAAGTAGCTTTTCCTAGTTTTTGAACTGTAAAATAGGTTTTAATATGAGACTTATTTATTCTTATTTCAGGATCATAAGCAGATTTTGAAAGTATGTCTAATGCAGATACACCAGTTTTTACTGCTGTTTCTTCTATGTTTAGTTTACCCTCTATATTCTTCAGTCTTGTACTTATTTCTTCAAGTAAAC
>JAAFKI010000090.1 GCA_021399345.1 Candidatus Heimdallarchaeota archaeon | reverse complement strand
TCAAAATTGTCAAACCAGTCATAGATTCTATCACTTAGATTTTTGGAAACCAAAGTTTCTAAAGCATATTTAGCTCTTCCATCTTCCAGATCAACAAGATTATTGAGCTTAGATGTACTGAACAAATTCATTAAAAATTGACGTTTTAGTCTTGCATAGCTAATAAGGAGCTCATCATCAGAATATTTTCTGTTAAGTTTTTCTTGTGGAATTAAACCTTGTATTATTACTTTTTTATCAGAAAGTTTTCTTGAAAATCCCTGTAGTGAAAGAACAAAATTTTGACCTTTTTTCTCAAATTTTGGCATAAAGAAACTGTTAGAGAAGGTTATATCTTCCCCATCAAATTTGATATTTGTATTATCATGTAAAGTAAAAGTTGCATTTTTTGATTTTCTAGCGATATGTCCATTTTGTGCTAGAGCTATGAGTTCATTCTGTTCAAGCAAACCTTTGATTATTCTCTTATATTTCTGTTCAGATAAAATCCCATTCTTAACTAATATGCCCATTGCTTCAGTAAAATCACCGTTTCTAAATTTTATTAACCAATCATTACCTATTCCATGATATTGTCGACTTCTGTCATAATACAACTTGAAAATAAATAATGGAACTTTTGAACCCTTCAAATTTCTAATTGCAATGCTAATCGGAGTATCTTTTAGCTCACCTTCATCTATAAAATCAAGCAACTGTTTCTTATTTAGTTCAAGTCTTCTTTTGTTGTAGGCTTTTTTAGGTATGTAATCCCAAGGATGTAAAGCCACGTAATCTCCCCCTTTATACTCAGCGAAGATTACACTAAACTTATCTTGCTTTTTAGCAAAAATAACATCATCAAAACCATGGGTTCTATCTTCTAAAGAATCGTATATCTCTTTCAATAGGTTCGATGAAAGGTTTCTCTGGAGAGAATCAGTGCTATTGTTGAGTTTTTTCATAGCCTTCTGAAGGAACTCAATATCGACATCAGTTAACCTTACCTCCAGTTCTCCCAGTCCTTTTTTCAAGAATTTTAGATATACTTCTGCTTCTTTAGTTGTCAGATGATGAACATATTCTAGAGTTCTTTTCTTCTCTTCTACACTTTCTCCTGCAATCTTCTCATACAGCTGTTGAAATCTCTCTTTTGTAGAAATGTTCTCTTTTGGTTCTTTACTCATCTCTACTTTCTTTTCTTCAGCTTCATATTTATCTGGAACAATTTTCTCTGAAGAGTTCACTGGTTCTATAGTATTTTTTTTACTTTTAGCATACACTTTGGATTTAGAATCATATGTTCCTAATTTAGGGATGGTTGTTTCAATCTCTTGAATCAGCTTTTTTGTAGTCTCAATCTGAATGTTGGTTTTTTCAGCTAGCTCAAACAAATGAATCTCATCACCAGGGTTCAAATCGTAGGTGATAACGCCTATTATTTGATTTCTCTGTAGTTCATATTTTTTCTTTTCCCAAGATGAACGAGTAACTATTCCATAGCTAATAGCTTTACGCATTTCTTTCTTTTCTGTTAAGAATCTGCCTATATCCAAGAAATCATCATAAGATTGCTTTTCTTCTTTAGCTGCTATTTTCCCCAATTTCGCTGTAGAACGGAAGATACCAACAACGAGGACAGGAGAAAGAAAACCCCAAATACTTGACAAACTAAGTTTAGTATCTAACATACTGACAAGAACGATCAAAAAACCAATAGTAAGGGTAATAGAAAGATAACCGAATCTCTTTATTCTTCTCAGATTGTCTTCCACAAAAGCCATGTTTCTGACAAAATGAAGAGTATAGAATAAAGTAGAAGAAGAGATGAATATGCCAGCTAAAACTAGAGCATACAAATTCCAAACTCCTTTGTCCGCATTTGAAGGGATGTTATCTGTCAAAAAAAACAGCAGACCAAAGTTTAGATAAGCTATTAGAAAAACCAATAATTTAGTCATGCTTTTGAAAGAGAGTTTCCTGAATAAGCTTGCACTATTAGAAATGAACTCTGAGAGGGAGTATATATCTTCAAAGAACTCTTTAGTTTTTTTCCAGAATTCAATAAAAGTGTCTTTGGTAATATTTGAAAAAAGAATCTTGACACCAAAGTGAATTGCTATGAGAAGACTTAGAGGAAAAATAAACCACTGTCTAATACCTAACAACTGAAACAGAAAAAATGGACCAAGAGAGATTGTGAGATGTATAGGGATCACGAGAATAGTACGTAATCGAGCTCCATCTTCATATACAACTACAGTAGAATCCTTATCATCGTCAGTTTCTTTCCTTCTGATTCTTGCTCTAAATAACTCTTTAAAATCTAGAATTAGGTAGAGGAGAGCGTAAAAACCTAGAAGATAGAAAGAGGAATGGGGAGCATAAGAAGGGGTTGATGATTTTATTACTTCTTCCTCAATTAGAGCTATTTGATACTTTAATTGCTCTAACTTGAGTGGAGTATTGATAGCAATAAATTGAAAACTTATCTTAATCTCGTGATAGCCTTCATATAAATAGAAGGTTTTGCTGAAATTGAAAAAACCGAGTTCATAAACATTTTTTGAAAGTTCTGCCGTACCATTGATCTTAACTGTTACAGTTAAAAGATCAAAGGGATGCTCATAACCAGATAAAATATTGAAATTAACTGCTAATTCTATAAAGGATATTCCCTTAGTAGTTTGAATTACATCGTAAAAGCTGAGTATAGTTGAAATAGATGGACCATCAACATTTCTCTCATCTGCTACCAATCTACTCATAGGTTGGTTTGTTAGTTCCTTAATATTTGCAATTTCAATCGTACTTGATTTCAAAATAAAAAGTCCTCCTACTCCACTTGAAAAACCTTGAATGATAAGCGAGAGAGAGTTGTAGTATTCCTCTGTAAAGGATTCAATTCTTAGACTATTGCTTTCATACATTTGATCAATATAGCTTATGGTTCCTTCCTCGAGAATAGATGTTCCTATTCTTAGAAAATAGTTTATTCCTGAAGAGATTTTCATTCCGAAGCATTGGTAATTGATTGATAAGTGAAGAACTTGTTCTGAATAGTACCCAGGGGGTTTTAACGTAGATAAATCAAAAGAGTAGGAAAAAAAACCACTTTCCCAACTATATGAATCTAAAATAGAACTGCTAGATTCATAATGAAAAAGAGAGCCAAAAAGAGTGATATTTGAAACAGTGATTGAATGAGATGTATAAGCAACAGAAAAATTCAATGTTAGAAGATTTAAACCAATCTCTGGTTTAAACTGAATATTAAGGTCATTTTTTGAATCTTCAAGAAAATAATCTTCTGCTATAAGGATACCATTTAAGGAGATTTTAACTAAATTTTCTACTGATTGAAGATAATTAGAGAAGAATGATAAATTAAGGCTTACCAGATCTATTTCATTGTAATTGTGAAATGCAGAAGTTATTCCTCCTGTATTCCAAGAGAATAGATAACCTCTAAACATCACCCAATCTTGAGAAATTGGAAGAAGAGAAGAATCTTCTGATATGGTGGGAATATTCATTTGTTCTATTGTAGTGGTGTTAAGAATTGTAAGAAAACCATCTATTGTAGAAGTAGATCGACCAGTACAAATGACAGTAATGTCTATACTACCTGTATAATTGTAAGGAAAAAGAAAAGTTTCAGTTAGATTGTGTATAGCTCCATCATTAAAGATTAGGTCGATAGTAAATTCAACTCTAACAGTATCAAGAATGAAAACTACTTGTAATCCAGGTGAAGCGCTCCTACCATTTACTTGAAAAGAAAGAGTGAGTTTGTTGAGTTCATCTAATTCAAGAAGATTTGAGTGTAAATTGTAAACTTCTTCGCAATCAGAGGTATTAAATTCGAAAACAATGTCATGAGGCAAAGAGGCATTGTTATAGACATTGCTTAACTCAGGCTTAGCTACTATTTCATCACTAATTAGAAGAATGCTTCCACTAACTATACTAGTTAATAACAATATATTGTAAAGCCAAGTCGCATTTTTCACTTTCTTCTGAGTTATAATAATTAAAATCGTTTAAAAACGCGAGAAAACTTTGTATGTGAGTTGATTTCTTGTTGGTTTTTATAGAATGATTTAGTAGTTCTAGAGAACCCTAATGACTTCTTCATGGAAAAGAAACACAATTATTCTACTTTGTGTTTCAATTTCTTTAACATTCACAGTTGACGGAGAGACTACAGTTAATCCAAATAGTGAGAATACTCTGCTCATTTCTCATAATCCTATCGAAATCAGTTCAGATGAAGATTTCCTAGTTTTTCCAGGTTCAGGTACATATGAAGATCCTTACTTGATTGAGAACTATAATATTACATCTAGCACTTCTTTTGGAATCTATATCACTTCAACTACCAAGCAGTTTCTTATCAGGAACTGTTACATTGATGTTTCACACACAAGTATTTTGATTGAAAATATGGTTGATGGTGGAGCTAGAATTGAGAATAACATCTGTGTGAGTAGTGAAGAGGAAAATGGTGATGGAATAGTCATCTACGTTGCCAAGGATGTGCTGATTGAAGACAATATCTGTTCCAATCATGAATCATCGGGTATGGTATTAGTTCTTATTTATAATTTGGTATTGAAGAATAATACTTGTTATGCTAACGGAGACTCAGGGATGAGTATAGCTGTTATTGAGAATGGGATAATTTATGAGAATAAATGTTTTGAAAATGGGGAAAAAGGTATATACATGGGAGGAACTGATGCAATATTATACAATAATACCATTTCAAGAAATGGTGAAGAGGGGGCATATTTAGAGGAAGTAAGTGGATCAGCAATCATGAACAACACTATAGAAGGAAATGGGTTAAGAGGGATGAAGCTAGATAGTACAATTGGGTGTTTGTTGAATTTTAATCTCTTCAAAGATAATAAAGTTAGGGGGTTGTTTTTAGATGATGAGTGTGAGAGAAATAGAATATATCTAAATGATTTTCTGAATAACAGTTTAGATGGACGTTCACAAGGAAGAGACGAAGGAAGAGAGAATTATTGGTACTATGAGGGTGGAAAAAAGGGTAACTATTGGGATGATTTAAAAGGAGATTCTATATACTATATTGAAGGAAAAGCAAATAATTTTGATTTGTATCCTATTGAAGAACAAGTTGTTCTAGAAGGAAAAGAGAGTGAGAGAACGAGTTCTTTAATTTTTGAGGTATTCCCATTTTTCACAATAATTCTGATGATTGTTTACTATGAAACAAAAAGAAATTATCAACAAATAATTGATAAAAATTAAAAAGATTTAATATCTAGGATTTGGTAATTTACAATAGAGAAAGATGGGATGGAAATGGATGAAGCATTGTTCATAGCTATTGCAGCATTATTTATATCTGTATTAGGTTTCTATTATCAATACTTACGCAAAGGGAAGATTCTCTTTGGAGAACCAAATATGCATTTTCTGTGGAGAGATGAAGAGGATTTTTGTATAGCTTTTCCTCTAGCATTAACAAATTCTGGAAGCTACTCACATACTGTTAATTATCTTACAGGAACCCTAATTTCGTTATCAAATGATAAAAAATTTGAATTTCAAGTTTCGAAATTCAGTGAAGGTTTTTCAATTGATAGTGAAGAAACAATCACAGAATTTGTAGGAATAGGAGTTGAGCCACGTTCTAGTGTTACAAAACTCATAAGCTTTAGAGCTAAAAAGTACATTCCAGATGGAGAATATGTTTTTGAGCTCTCAGGTTGTCTTGATGGATCCACATACATTACTGAAAATCTTCTGTCTTTTCAACTTGAAATAGACAAAGAAGTTAGAAGAGGATTAATACCAGACAAAAAAAGTGCAATTCACCATTATGAACATGAGACTTTAAAACAAATGTCAAAGAAAAAGAAAAGAAGATACTATATTATTTTATGGGGTTTAAGGATTCTTAATTTGATTCTAATCATGGGTTTCTTCAATATAATACTAATATCGAATTATACAAACAAGTTACAAAATCCAGTGATTGCTTTAATTATTCTTTTGGCTTTATCGTTTTTATGCGCATTAACTTGGATGACTTATGAGGGATTAATTGTACAAACTGCAAGGAAAACTATTAAACAAACCAAAGAAAGGGGAAAATTTAGATGAAAAATGAAGGGGAAAAGAAAATGAGTAAAAATGCATCAGAATTAGGAAGCAAATTCTACTCGAAATATATTCAAAGGATTTTCACGTTTATAGGATATATGCAATTTTCTATCACACGTATGAAAAAAATATTTCCCTATACAGAAGAACTGAAAGAAGAACTTTCAAATTTTGGAAAAACATTGAAAAAGGTAGATCTTGATAGAAAAACTATCCCCTATAGTGAAGAGCTTGAAGAGGGGAAAGTCAGAATAACTATGAAAAAAAGCCATAAGAAGGCTTTAGATTTTATTTTTGAGGAATTTAGTTTTGAAAAATATCTAGAGTTTATTTATAGATATGCTATACAGTTTATTTTTACTGAATCTGACAATTATATCATTTCTTTCATTACTTTTCTACTTAAGAAAAACCCAGGGATATTGGGAAAAATAACATTTAGTGCAAAAGAACTTGAAACAAAGGAAAAAAAAGATATAATTGAAGAGATGATATCAAAAAGTATCCACAATCAATTATATGAAGGGTATAGAAGTACGTTGAAAACCTATATACAAAAGAAAATTGGTTTGAAACACAATATAGAAAATAAGCTAATTGATGAATTGTCAGAGTTGAAGCTTATTAGAGATATCTATACTCATGGAGATGGGAAAGTAAATCAGATATTTCTTAGAAAAACCAATAGACAAGATGTAAAATTAGGAATGAAGATTGAAATTGGTTTGGAGACAATTAATCAGCTATTGGAGGTTTCCCAAAGGATCATAATAAAATTAGATTCTGTTTTGCTTGAGAAAAATCCAGAAATAATAGATAATGATTTCATAATGAAAGATTTCATTAAAGCACAATCTGAGTTAAACAGTCTATTTTCAAGAGAAGAAGTTGAGGAGAGAGTAAAAAATTTATAAGACTGCGGATGGATCACCTTCTACGTTCGGAGGTCTCCAGAGATCTCACTGAAGTTAACAACTTTTACAAAATTTATTTGTTCAATTTATAGCAATTACTTATAAATCTCAAATTAAATATATATTCGATTCTTCTAGAATGAATCATAAATATCGAAGAGGAAGTGGAAATAAATTGGGATTAATTAAACAAAGAAAAAACATTGTAAAAATCATTTTAATAATCTTCAGTATTCTTATTAGTTTTACATTTATACAACAAAACAGTTTTGCTACAACTGAAATGACATATTTTGGAACAGTAATGGGGATGTATGGAGATCCTCCAACCAGTGAGCCCTTAACAGATGCATTGATTGAATTATTAGAAGACGGTTCAGTCGTAGGGCATACACATTCTACTTCACCTGATGGAGAATTCAGTATAACTTATGAAACAAGTAGATTCAAGCTATACAGCATAAGAGCATCTAGAGCTAATTTTTATTGGAAAAGCAAACCAGTGCCAGGATCTTCGAGATGGGGTAGTAGTTTTGAGGTAAACTTTGAATTAGAGTTTTTTGGTTCAATTCAGACAACTTTCAAAGGTCATGTATATGATAACAGCAACCCAAATGAACCAATAGAAAATGCTAGAGTCTATTTGATAAGAACATGGACAGGAGAGGTTTTACAGAAAGTATTTACTGATTCCACTGGTTATTATGAATTCGAAGCTGTTACTAATGCAGTACCGAGAGATTACGATATCGCGATTCACAAGAGTGGAATAAAAGAAATCAAACATACTTCAACAGGTCTAAGTGGAGGAAACAATGTAGTAGACTTTACTGATTTGAATGCTGGAAAAAGTGTTGCTGTCATAGCAGTAATCGCATACTTCGAGGATGCGGACGATTTACCATCAAATATTGATAGAGCCAATGAATGGTACAGTTTCTTCAAATACTCAATGCGTTATGATGAAATATATTTTTATGGAAATTATGAAAATTACCTTCAAGAAGAATATCTTGCATATGCAGAAGGTGATTATCAAGGCCCTGCTACATTTATTAATTTAATGATAAAATTGGACGAATTAGGGAGTAATTTAGTTGAGAATGATATGCTCTCAGTTATATTTGGTTCCCATGGCATAGATCCAAGTGGTTATATTGTGTGTGCAGATGATAAATCCATCAATGATCTAGAACTTAAGAATACTCTACCTTTACAGTGTCAAACTTTCGTCTATTTTGGAACATGTTTCTCTGGTTATTGGTTAGAATATTATGTTGATGATTATATAGATAGTAACACATTGTATATTTCTTCAGGCAATTATGTGTTATCTGATGGGTTATTCACAGTATGGTTCCTTAAACTTTTATTGCTTGAAGAAGTGAATTATTACTATGGTACATATGAGGGTTATTACGGTTATGACCACTCTATGGAAGAAGCATTTGAGGATACACATGAAATTGGAGATCTTTTACGAAACTTCTTTAAACCTCCTGAGAGAGGGATGATTTTAGATGGAGATTTAGAGAATTCTTTCTATCTATAGTTCGTTTCTTTTTTTTATATATTTTATAAAACTTGTTTACAATTTTTAAAAGAATCTTCTCTTACGCTCGGGGTTCTTGTATTCGTTAGAGGTTTTTTTAATAATGCAATTAGACAAAGAATAAGAAAAAATAAGAAAAAAAAATTACTTGTTACCATCTCGTAAAAGGACGTGGAACACTAAACGGATCTGTTGGATCAGATGGTGTTTCAAAGTATCCTAAAGGCGCTATTTCATAGCCATCTGACCAAGAATCACCATCCGTATCAGAATTATAGGGTTCTGTATATATCCACCCAAATTCATCCATATAAAAGCCATCTACTTCTGTTTTAGTTATTATGCCGTCTCCATCATGGTCTAGCATAGGTGTATCTTCACTACTACGACCATTTGTTCCATATATAGCACATTCGTCTCCATCACTCCAACCATCATCATCGCTATCGTAATCATACCAGAAAGTATTGTGAATCATTATTTCATCTCTAGTAATCAATCCATCTACATCTTGATCAGCTAATCCATCAGAATTATCATGCCAGTCTAGACCATGAATGTATTCCGTTATGTCTTTCAAGGTATCTCCATCTCTATCATAATCAAGGTACTCTTGAGCTAGACTAACAGCAGCATCAGCTTGAACCAAACCAGCACCAAACTTTGCTATTGCGTCTTCATCTGCCGTTAATGTAAAAGCTGTTTCTTCAAGTATTTGCTTTACAGCATCACAATCCTTTCTGAGAACAGGATTGACTTCTTGCATTAAAGCTACTACACCTGCAACCATAGGCGTAGCAATAGAAGTTCCTGATACATATATATATGTAGAATCAGTTTGGCTTCCCGATGTTCTAATATAAGTTGTTAGAACTGTATCTCCAGGAGCAACAAGACAAACGCTAGGATCTCCAGGATCTACATCATAATTACTTCCTCCAGTTCCCCAGTAAGTAGGCCAAGTAGCTAGTTCATAGTCAGCTGGATCATTGGGGTCATCTGGTTCAGCTATAGCTCCTACAATGATTACTTTATCTGAGATAAAACCCCAACGAACACCGTGTCCATAAGTTTCAGCTGTGATATCTATAGCATTACCTGAAGGAAGTACAATGGAAACTCCTTGTTCATACAAAATAGCAATTTTATTGATTAAGTCATCACTTGGACCTAAAGTTAAACTCATCGAAATCACAGATATATCGTTAGTTGAATCATCATCAGTATTCATTTCTATTATTTGTTGCAAAGCATCTGTTAGAGAATAATCGGGTCTACCATGGATACTGTATAAATTCACTTCTGGAGCTACACCTACTATCCCCTTACCATTATCACTTGCAGCAAGAACTCCTGCACATTCAGTACCATGGGCATGATTAGCAAGAGATTCTTCAAAATTAGGATCATTTGCAAAACGATCAATCAAATCATTATGCATATAATCAAAGTCGTTATCTACGATTGCAACATTAATCCTTGCTCCTGTAGCAATTGGATTTGCACATATCATTGTTGCATCTTCATTTCCTCCCCATACTTTTTCTGCATTTATTACATCTAAACCCCAAGATATAACTTGAGGATCTGGTTCTTCTATTTCAGGCCATTCTACACCTTTTACGGTGGAAATATTCCCTACTACTAGTAAAAATAGAAGAAAAACTAGAGCTGGAATAGTAATAAGTTTTTTATTCATTTTTTGTCAACTCCTTCCTTGAATGAGTATTACTAAATTAATGATTACTCGCCTAATAAAAGTTCGTATGAAAAGTGTGACACCTAATTTGCGGATAGATCACCTCCTACGTTCAAAGTTCTCCAAGACCTCCCAACCCTTTATTCTCTATTTCTGTAGTATCATTCTCTCGGGGTTCTTGTATTCTTTGGGGGTTTTTTAGTTGTCATAATTGCTC
>JAAFKI010000089.1 GCA_021399345.1 Candidatus Heimdallarchaeota archaeon | reverse complement strand
CTAGAACAAGTTGAAAATGAACAAGTGAAAATGGTGATTCAAGCAATTTATCATGATGAGCTCAGACATCATGCACTTCTAAAGAAGATTTACAACGTGATAATTGAAAAAGAAACACTAGATGAAGATGAAATCTGGGAATTTATTAAGGATGATTTTATCCCTCAATACTAGTTGGTCTGCTAACTTTTATTAATGTCTAATTTTGTTCTTCTTTGAGAAAGATGAAGGTTCAAAAAGTTGGTTCAAGAGGTTATGTTTTTACCTTCGAGGATCCTTACAAACTTAACATATATGTTATCAATGGTGAAGAACATATCTTCATTTGTGATACGGGATTTGGTTCAGACTCTGTAAATGCGATATTGGATTACTTGAGAACCCTAGATATTCATTCCAAACCTTTTATTGTGTTTAACTCTCATGCCGATTATGACCATGTTTGGGGAAATCATGTTTTCAAAGAATCAGAAATTATTGCACATGAATTGTCTCCTGAGATTTTTCAAAAGGAAGGAGAAGAATTACTAGAAAAATATGGGGAACATAAAAGGGGCGAAGTGATACTTACTCCCCCGAACAGATTGTTCAAAGAGAAGATTGTTTTTGAAGTTGAAGGAGTTGAATTCTATCACTCTCCTGGGCATACTCTTGAATCATCCTCTTGTTTTGATCATAAGGAGAAGATATTATTTGTGGGTGACAACATTGAATCCCCCATCCCTTACATTAATTTCCTCAATCTGGAAAGTTACTGCGATTCTCTGAGAGAATATCTTACACGAAATGCCGAAGTTATCATCTCTGGTCATGATGAAGTTATGTTTGATGAATCTCTTATTCTAGAAAATCTACAATATTTGGAAACAATTCAATCCAAAAGGATTGATAGAAAAGACTTCACTAAACAACATCGTGGAATACATTTTCAAAATATTTCTAGACTAGCTGAATTACTCAAAGATAAAGGAGACAAAAACACTGCTCAAAGATATTATGAGGAGGCTTTAGAAATTCTAAAAGAAGCTGAAATGAGCCCTGAAATTGGAGCAGAAATCAAGGAAATGGAAAAAATCATTGCAGATTTAGCTTAATTTTTTTGATTTTGTCTAACTTATTCATCCTTTCTTTACCTTTTTAAACGAATTTCTGCATAAGCTGTTAACTAACAAGGGTTAAACTTAAAATTGACCAAATTTAACTATAATAGATAAAAGTTCTTGAGTGGTTAACATGAAAGTAGAAGAATTAAAACCAGACGCAAATTTTGATGAGTTAAAAGTACGAATTCTTTCAATAGACGGCCCCAGACAAGTTCAATCCAGAGATCGTGTTTTGCATGTTTGGGATTTATTAGTTGCTGATGAGACAGGAACAACAACAATGACTTTATGGGGAGCAAAAACTGGAGAAGAATACAAAGTCCAGCAAGTCGTTTCTATAACAGAAGGTTGGTGTAAGATGTTCAAAGATAAAAAACAAATCTCTTTAGGTCGAGGTGGAAAAATATTTCCAGCTAAAGATGATGATCCAAATCTACCAACAAAAATTCCTGAATAAACTAATCATCAATTTCAAAAACTATTTTTTCATTTCTCTTGCAGAATCTTTTTTGGGTTAATTTCCTTTCAATACTAACATGTTAAGTGGATGGCAAGAGCAATATTTTTTCCTGTTTTAGCTAGATTATTATATCTCTCAACTGCTTCTGTTGATTTGCAGATTATCACATCTATTTCCTTTAGTTTTAGTTCATTTATGACTTCTTCTGGAACTTTCATCTTTCCAATTGAACCAGTTCCTATTACCAGCGAATCTATTTCAGCATCTTTCAGTATTTCTAAGTCTTCTAAATGCAGTAGATGTCCTTTCTTTCTCCACCAGTTTGAATGAATTGAATCGGGAAATATTATCAGGTCTGAGGAGTACGATTTTCCCTGCACTTTTATTTTTCCAAAACGATAGCTTTCAACTAGATATATATTCACACTATACTACAGTATTCTTATTGACATAATTAGTTTTTTCTCCTCTGGGTAAAAACTGTTAAATAACGTTCCTCTAATATTTCTTTAGTTAAATTTTCGGAGAAAAAACAAATGGCTGAAATATGGTGGATTGGCATAATTGCAGGTGTTGTTGCATTTATACTAATCATTTGGATTTTATCAGGAATTAAAGTAATTCTAGAATATGAACGAATAGTTGTATTCAGATTAGGGAGATACGAACGAACAATAGGACCTGGACTTGTTTATGTCCTACCAATAATAGAATCTGCAAGGAAAGTGGATTTACGTATTATCACTCAAGATATACAAAGACAGGAAGTTATTACTAGAGATAATATACCTGTACTTGCAAATACTGTAGTTTACTTCAAAGTAGAACGTCCAGAAGATGCTGTTATTAAGATTGAGAATTATGTATATGCAGTTAGACAATATACTCAAGCAGCTCTAAGAGATACAATGGGAACTATGGAACTAGATCAAGTTCTAACTGAAAGAGATAAGATTGCACAAGATATCCGTGAGATTGTAGACAAAGAGACAAATGACTGGGGTATCGACATCAAAGGTATTAAGATTCAAGAACTCGAACTTCCAGCTGAAATGAAAAGAGCTTTTGCTAAACAAGCTGAGGCAGAAAGAGCGAAAAGAGCAATAATTATTCAATCTGAAGGAGAACTTCATGCAGCTGCAAATCTCGCAGAAGCAGCAAGTATGCTTTCTAAAGATAAAGGAGCTCTTCATTTACGAACTCTTCAAACTATTAGAGATATAGCTCAAGATCCTAGTGAAAAAATAGTTATTTTTATGCCTAGTGATTTAACAGAGGTTGCTAAGAAAGTTATAGGTAAGAAATAGAAGAGGAGAATATTTTTGGGCTTAAGAACTCTGAAGAGATATGTACAAATTGCTTTCAACGGAACAGCTAATCAAGCTAGAAGAATTATACCACAGATTCCTTATGATCCTAGAATTATCATAGAAGCTGGTACTCCATATGTAAAGCTTAATGGAATGGCTGGTGTCAGACTTATCAGGAGGATGTGGAGAGGTTTAGTGGTAGCTGACATAAAAGTCACCGATGGCGCAGTGAGAGAAGTGGTGTTTGCAGCTGGTGCAGGCGCAAATGCTGCAACTGTTATGGGATCTGCTCCTGTTGAAACTTTAGACTTTTTTGTTGAATTTTGTGCTAAACACAATATCTTTTCTATGATTGATATGCTCGGTGTAGATAATCCTTTGAGAAAAATGCTTCCAATGCAAACTAAACCTGATGTGGTTGTAATACACAAGGGTAGAGATGAAGAAAGCAACAAAAGGAATATCATACGATACAAAGATATAGCTAAAATAAGATCTAAATTTGATAGTCTAATTTCTGTTGCAGGAGGACTTGAATATGATGATGTTAGAAAAGCTTACTTTAATGGAGCAGATATTGCAATATTAAATGTGGTGGCATCTAATGATCCAAATGTAGGTCTTCGTGAAAATGCTAATTTTAGACAATTGATACCCGTAATTCTTGATGAAGTAGGACACTAAAATCCTCTTCTTTTTTAACTTTCAAAAATTAATTTCTTACCAACAGGAAAATATTGTACTCTTTCCTTGCCTAGTTTTCTTTGTAAGACCTTGATGACCTTCCTTCCAACACTGTGATTTATGTGAAAATTAATGTTTTTATAATCTGTCATTAGTTTATCAACTATTTGTTGAATCTTTTCCTTTTTTGAAAAAATTATATGAATTGCTCCAATAATAGTTACTACATTGTCTCCAGATATTCTCTCAACTTTCCTAATTGTATTTGTTAAACCGGAATGACAGTCCCCACAGATTAACACAATTCCTTCTTTTGTTTTAAGAAACATAGAAGTGTCATCAAGTACTGGATCTAAACTCCATTTACCATCAACTCTATGCACAAAACGCACGTTATGAAACTTAGTTAAACTTGCCAGAGGGCGTCTAACCGTCGTTTAAGTGGGCCCCCTCACATGCGTTGAGGGGAAGTTATGCAGATCTTGGTCTGCGATAGTGGGTGGAGCAGCAGCACCGAGCTAGCTAGGCCTCCTGGTTCAAGGTAGGATTACTGAGGGACAACCACTAGTGTAGTTGCGAACCAGATACGTGCTGAAGCACACACCTTCTAACTTTCTATATGTACTTTCATATATAAACTCGTAGAAAAAATCTTCATATCTGCGCTCCCTTAGGCTTTTGTTACGCGGGTAGAGCATCTGTGGCAAGATTGGTCAACTTTTCTATACTCAGTGGGTTACGGTATGAAATATTTTGTATATCTTCTCTTTCTTCTAGAGGTATTTCTCCAGTTGTAGAAAGAAAGTCTGTCACTCTAAATGGTTGCTTACTAAGTTCATACCTAACTTTCGTCTCAAGCTCTTCATCTATCTTGTAAAAACCTGCATTCCACATTCTAATACCTAATATATAAGCTCGTTTTGGTTCTTTGAAATCTGTGTGAGCATAAATGGGAATTTGATTATTATTTGTTCTGTTCTTTAAGAACAATCTAAGACCCCCGATATGGTCAGAATGACCATGTGAAATAACTATTTTTGTAATTATATTGGGGTCAATTTTTAGAGAACGCATATTCCTTATCAAGTAACTCCCCATTAAACCCAAATCAAACATAATGTGGTCATTTCCAGATTTAATATAAAACGATACCCCATGACTTAATCTAGATAGAATTCCAGGATTTGTTTCTCTATCATACACACACGTTATTTCTGTTTTCAGTGTAAATCACCGAGTTCAGAATGTATGTATTCTAAGTATAAGAATTTTCCTTCAAATTGAGAAAGGTTCTTTAAATTTGTATCTTTTTGTTATTTGAATTAAAATGAAAGCGTTCATATCTGTTGATTTAGAAGGAATGCCCTATGTAGTTATTCTTGGTCAGTTGAATATCAAGGGATCTTTGTATGAAGAAGCACGAAAGATAGCAACTGATATCACCTTGATAGTTGCCGAAGAGCTTCATAAAAATGGTTTTGAGAAAATTATTATTGCTGATAGTCATGGACCAATGGTTAACTTACTAATTGAAGATTTACCTGAATATGTTGAAATTGTTAGAGGTAGTTTAAGACCTACAAGTATGGTTGCTGGTTCAGAAGGGTGTGATGTTGCTCTGTTTCTAGGATATCACTCAAAATTTGGGACTGTAAATTCCACATTTGATCACACATATAGCGGTGACAGTGTTCATAAACTGGAGATTAATGGAGTAGAGGTTAGTGAATATCTGTTGAATTCTTATACAGTTGGTGACTTAGGAATACCGGTTATTTTCATGGCTGGAGATAAGCAGCTAATTGAAGATGATGTTAAAACACTCACTCCATGGGTAGTATCAGTTGCATTGAAAGAATCTATAAGCAGGCTATCAGCAAAGAGTCCTAGTATGAAAGTGATTGAAAAGGATCTTCGTTCAACTGTTAACAAAGCTGTGATTAATGTGAATGAAAACAAAGTAAAACCATTGGTTACAAACAAACCCATCAAGGTAAAATTAACATTACGCGACACTCAACAAACAGATGCCATAACATACTTACCCTTTATAACAAGGTTGGATGCATTGACAGTGGAATTTACATCAAGCGATATGGTGGAGGCTTATAAGACATTTCAAGCTCTAATGTTTATCTCAGCAGGAGTAACAAACATGATGCGTAGCTTAAGCTAAACTAAGCCTTTTTCAATTCATAATTTCAATGGACTTTCTTACTTCTTACCTCAAGTAATTTTATTAAGGAGTGTTTCCATCCTATCTCGGAAAAAATAAAAAAATGTGATGAGGATTCAGCTTGGCTAAACGGAAGGTTCCTACAATAGTTTTCATCATAATTCTCATACTCTCAATTATTGCTCTTGATGTTGTTAGACAGGTTCAATTCGGAGGGAGTAAGGACGATATTGTACTTAGTGTTCTCTATACCAGCGAGAAAAAAGGATGGATCAATTCCATTGCTCCAGATTTTCCTGATTGGTTTGCTCAAAGAAATCCCGGATTAACTGTAAAGTTACAGTTTGAAATTCAAGGTACTCGAACTTCTATGCTTGGCATTTTAGCGGGAGAAAGTAAACCTACGATTTGGAGTCCTGCTGCAATGGTTTGGGTACCATTACTTGATTGGGCATGGGGTAGAAAGTTCGGAACCGAAATCTTGGATTTTGGTCAGATAAAATCTCTTGTAGCTTCTCCAATTATAATAGGTACCTGGCAAAGTTTTCAAGAAGAAAATAATTTTACTGCTTGGGCTGATCTTTATGACTTAGCAGATACTGAATTGAAATTGGCTCATACTTCCGCTCAAGAATCTAACTCGGGATTTATGGCTGTTTTACTTGAGATTACAGCAGCAAGCGGAAAACAACCTGATGAAATAACTCTTGAAGATCTTCAAAATACTACTATTCAAGCTTGGTTAGAAAAAGTTGAATCAAAAGCTGTGTTATATGGTACTTCTACAGGTTTTTTAGCTAAGCAAGCGGTCCAGTTGGGACCTTCAGCGATTAATGTAATAATACTCTATGAGAATCTCATTATTGAAACTGCAAAGGATGGAGAAGCCTTTTCAAAATGGGGAGATAATTTTGTAGCAGTCTATCCTGAAGAAGGAACTCTCTGGAGTGATCATCCCATAGCAATTTTGAATGCTTCTTGGGTAACCCCTGAAGAACGTTTTGCAGCTCAAGAGTTTGAAGCATTTTTGTTATCAAAAGAAAATCAACAGAAAGCAATACCTTTTGGTTTTAGACCAGGAAATGAAACTCTAGTAAATGATCCAGATATATTTTTAGAAATGCAAAATGTCTTTAAACCAGAGAATGGTGTTTCCCTAAACATTACAATTCCTAGATTTGATGTACCAACTGATGGAGAAATCTTAGACCGGATTCCTGATTTGTGGTTAAAAACTCGAGCTACTACACTTGAACGAGTAACCGATTCAGAATATTGGCAGCTTGGAATGAATCCTTATGTTTACTT
>JAAFKI010000088.1 GCA_021399345.1 Candidatus Heimdallarchaeota archaeon | reverse complement strand
TCAGTGGCAAAAAGAGGTACTATGAAAGCCAAAACCATTAAACAAACCAACAATTTTTCTTTTTTGTTCAATTAAACACCAAGATATATCACAAGATTATACCTTATAAATGTTGAAGGTGCGCATTACAGAAATAAGGATACTATAACAGAATCCTGCTTATAACAAATGTTGCATTTAAAATAGGGTGTAGTATCAAGATATCGTAGATGAGCTTACATTGTCCAGTTTGTGAAGAAAGAGTAAAGATTCCTAAGAAGAGAAGAGGAAAGTTTTTCCTTGGTCCATATGTATCAACTAAATACTGTTCAATTCGTTGTCAATTTTCCAATTATAGGTATTTTCTAATATCATTTGGGTTGTTCTTTCTGGGTGCATACTTAGCAATTGGACTACCTCTTTATCGAAATGACCCAGATCTTTGGTGGTTATTCATTATTATGTTTTCTTTACCATTCATAGGGTTAATAGGTTTGATTGGAGTTTTTATTACTCCTAGCATCTATAGAAGAATCAAGAAAAAACTTCGAGAAAGAAGATTCTATTGTTTCTTCTGTGGTTACGATATTACTAGTTCTAGTAAGGAAGGATCTTTGCTTTGCAACAGCTGTGGTAATAAGGTCATTTTCTGTAATCTATGTTTTAAGATAGTCAATCCTCAAGAAGAAATTGCTGTCATCAAACCTTGTAATCATGCATTTCACAAGGGAGAATTGTTAGACCATGTTGATGAGAGTAACACTTGTCCCAGATGTAAAGGAGAGATTAAGGAATTGTCTTTCAAACTCGATAAGACTGATTAAGAATTCTGGGTAAAATCAAAGTGATTGCCATAGATAAAAAAGGGAGAAACAACTTTGTTTTTGGAGATAGCACTTTGGACCAACTGATGCGAGTTAAGAAGAAGGACAGAAAGAAAGCAGCGAATACCCTAGCTCTCGCATTTATGGAAGACCCATTAAGTTGTTGGTTTTTCAAGGATGAGGATACAAGATTTTGCTATCTTCTAAATTATTTAATTTCAGAATAAGCTATGGTACAAAATTTGGAGAAGACGAACACTTCTTCTAATTTTTCTTCTTTTTCTTTTTTTAACTCTAAAGCTTTAAATGTTAGAATTACCTATTTGTAAGATATGTGGAAAATTATTAAAGCGAATAAAAAAACTCGATTTTTATTTGCGTTTTTCATTATTCTTGTTTTTTGTATGTTTTTTATTCAACCACAAAAAACTCTCGGATTATCCAATAAAAACAATTCTATTACAAGTATAAACATTTTTATTCAAAATGATGCTGATTTTCTAGCCCACGGCTTGCCTGGAGAGGGAACCCAAAATAAGCCTTATCTAATACAATTTCGTACAATATATGCTCAATATCTTACAGGTATTTTTATTTACAATACTACTGCTTTTTTTAAAATTGAAAATTGTCAATTCTATAGTAGCCGGGGTATTATTATCGTAGATACATTACGAGAAACCTGGTCAATATCAAATTGTTCATTTTATACTTCTAGTTACCCGATTATAGTTAGAAATTGTGATTCTTTGAGCATTTATAATTGTCTATTCACAAATACTCCACCGCCCTTACTTGAAGATCTCAATAATATTTCCTTCTCCAACAATGTTTTAATTGGTGGGAGTGCCCTTATGTTACACAATATTAGTCGAGGCATAATCTATAAAAATTCTTTTGAAGATTTGACTTCTGGTTGTTCTTTAGACGGTGACTGTAATAATCTCTGTCTATATAATAATACCTTCTTAAGTAATCGTGGTCCTGGACTAATATTAGATGGGCTTGACAATATTGTTTATCATAATAACTTTACAAATAACGAAATAACTAGTACAGGCAGCCAAGCAGATGACAAAAGTTATACTGGTGCGAATTATTGGTATGAACCAACACTAAAATCTGGTAACTGGTGGTCTGACTATCTGCCTAATCCAGAAGGATATAGAATCAAACCAGGTGGGCCTTGGGACAAATATCCGATAGGCAAATTTGTCAACACAACAACTATACCTACGACCCCTACCAGAGATACCGAATTAAGTTCTTTCCCAATGATCGCTTCTTTTTTGCTCTGTTTCGCTCTTGCCGGCTATTATGTCAAACGAAAAAATAACTAGTAAACAATGGTTGTTTTTTAACGTTTATGCCCCTTCTTTTTCTATCTGGATAACAATATTTTCTCTGAAATGGTGGTTATTCATTATTATGTTTCCTTTACCCTTCATAGGGTTAATAGGTTTGATTGGAGGATTAGTCAGTTTAAGTGTTTACTTGAAAATTAAGAAAGGATTAAAGGAAAAGCGATTCTACTGCTATAATTGTGGATATGACATCACTCTTACAAGTAAAGAAGGCTTTCTATTGTGTAATAGCTGTGGAAATAAAGTCCTATGTTGTAACTTCTGTTCTAAGATTATCAATCCAAGTGATGAAGTAGCTGTAATCAAACCATGTAATCATGTCTTCCATAAAGGAGAATTACTTGATTATGTTGAAGACAATTATTCTTGTCCTAAATGTCAAGGAGAGATCAAAGAATTAGCTTTCAAGATAGAAAAAGATGACAAGGATTTCTGGGTTAAAGCTAAATGATTGCATACATAAATAAAGGTAAACGAATTTAGGGAGTTGGAGTTATTACATTGGAACAGCTGATTAGGGTAAAGAGGAAGGATAAAAAGAAAGCAGCAAACACATTCGCGCTAGCATTTATGGAAGATCCTTTGAGCTGTTGGTTTTTCAAAGATGAAGATACAAGATTTAACCATCTTCTAAATTATTTCAATTTCAGAGTAAGCTATGGATTAAAATTTGGAGAAGTATATGCATCTTCAGACAAATTTGAAGGTATAGCAATGTGGATACCAGGAAAAAAGGCAGAAATGACTTTTTGGAGAGGATTGAGAAGTGGGGGGATGAAATTATATTCTTTAGGAAGAGATAAGATGGCAGATTTATTTCGTGTAGGTCATTTTACAACAAAATTCAGAGACAGTTTGATAGATCCTCCTTATTCTCAATTATCACCTATTGGCGTAAAACCTGATTTCCAAGGAAGGGGGTTTGGAAGTAAGTTACTGAAACCCATGATGCAGAGATTTGATGAAGAAAAAACTACTTGTTTTCTGGAAACTCAAACTGAATCAAATTTACCAATCTATCAGAAACTTGGATTTGAGATAGCAAAAAAAGGACAAATACCTGAAGCAAATCTAATGCATTGGGGAATGATTAGAAAACCAAAATAAAGAAGAAGGGGAGAAGATTATTTTCTTCTCAATGAGACTACAACGAGAGAGAGCAATGTCAATAAACTGATTATTGAAATCATTGTTGTCGATATCGTAAATTCAGGTATAACATGCAGTCCTCCTAATGGATACATATCGTAAGATCCTGCGGACCCTTCCATATAATAATAACCTGTTCCTATCCAATTTTCCCAATAATTTCCTTCTTGTAATGTTTCGTTATACCAGAAGTTGTTTGTGCCTTGATCTACTCCATAATTTGTATAGAATGATGTACAGTTAATGAAATTATTATGGTAGACATAATTATGCTCACAATCAAAATCCAAAGAAACACCAAATAAGCTCATATTTTCAAAGTGATT
>JAAFKI010000087.1 GCA_021399345.1 Candidatus Heimdallarchaeota archaeon | reverse complement strand
TATGACACACTGGGACGGAAGAACTTGGCAAGAGAAAAATTATGTACTAACCACTCTTTAGTCTTTTTACGCAATCTTAACTCTAAACAAATATAAGAAGCTACTTAAACATTAAAACGTGGAGTTTCTTTAATATGGTCTTACACAAGCAGCAAGAAACCATTAAAGGGAAGAGAAAGGTACTAGAAACCAGAACTAATTTCTTCATGGAAAAAAAATCATGGATGTTATTATTTATTGCTGCTCAAGTCTGGGTAGCTATAGTTCCTTATCTTTATGCACAACTTATTTGGATAGATTTTGGTGTGGGTTGCGTGGGTATGCAACCTTTCATAGGATCTATTACAATAATGTTTGTGATTGCCCCAGTATTCAATGTCTCTTACATGCTTTATCTTTATCTTAGGAAAGAAATTAAACTGATCCCAGCACTGATGTCCCCTATATTAAGTTCAGTTATAACTCTTATTACTTCTTTCACTATAATAATACCAATGTGTTAATTATACCCCTACACCTATCAATAGCAATGAATATCCAATGCTTAGAACAGCAAAAAGCAGTGTGAGAGGAAGCATTTTAACAATGTATTGTAAAAAGGACATTCTATCTCCTTCGCGATTGAGTATTTCAAGTGCCATGAGAATAGTAATGGAACCTAAAGGTGAAAAAGCGCCACCAATATTTCCTCCTAAAACAAACCCAATCCAAAGCCCAGGTACAATACCTTGAGGTAGGGTTTGGAAAATATATGAGAAAATCAATGCAGCTGAAGCTCCATTTAGAAAACCTGTAATTGGTAAACCTACAACACCAATTATTACAGCAACGATCAATTGACCACCTATAGCAATTTGCCCCGTTGAAGGATCCGTTGACAAGAAACTAGTCATTATTTTGGTAAGAGGTGATAATGCACCAGATGCGGTTAAAACACCCATTAAAACAAAAAGTGCTATAAAGAAAACTATCATTTCCCATTCAACTCCTTCCTCAATATACTGCTTCAAATCTGCTTTAAACATAAAAACACCTATCACTGAAACAATTAGTGCAACAAATGCTACATCAGGAAATTGGAATATTGTTTTAGTAAAAGCTTCTGACCCATTTTGAATTACAGGTACTCCCTTTACTTGAGTTAGAGCTATACCAATTAAAGTTCCCTCAACTTTAATACTTGTTAGTAAGAAACCTGCAAATAAAATCCCTAAAAGGATAATAGATTTCCAGATGTTCATTCTATTTTCGATGCCAGACCATGGGTTGATTCTTCCTAATTGTTCCTTTTTCTCATCAGATACTTCAATTAGTATATCTTTCCTATAGATAAAGAAGAAGAAAGCAGTTGCGATGCCAAAGAAGAAAATAGCTATTGGGAGCATATACCCCATAAAAGAAATGAAATTAACATTTTTAGTCAATGTTTCAGGTTTAAGTAAGTTATAGAAAATAATATTGGGAAGTGAAGAAACAGGAGTAGGAAGTCCCCCTATGATAGTATTAATTCCTACAAAAAGTACAAAAGGTCTTAATCTCAATTCTAGCTGCCTACAGATAACCACCGTTAAGGATCCTAACAGAATAATTGCTGAAAGGTTATCAAAAAACATTGAAACAAAGAAAGTTAATCCCCCTAATGCTATCATTAATTTTCTAGGATCTCCCTTAGTTAATTTTACTATAGAGAGTGATATAAAATCGAAGAACCCTGCTCCTCGTGTAAGAGCTACAATTATACTAACTGAGAAAATAATTAGAATCGCTTCTACATTAATTGTTTGCGCTAAAGATTCCAGAAAATTGTGTGGTACGTGTTCGAAGTTAAGGTTTTCTTCAAATCCTAATTTCCAGTCCATAAAGAACATGTATATCAAAGCAACAACAACTGCCCCTGTAACAGTAATTTTAGTTGCATCAACCCCTTCCTTCATCAGTAATAGAATTGTGGCAAGAACAATAATTACTATTATAATAGTTACTATCCATCCATAATTGTCCAGAACACTTGCCAATTAATCACAATCTTTCAACTTTAAACTAGGATTTGCTTGGTTTGATCATGTTTGATTTCGATAATCAAACGGTTATTTTTATTCTAATTTATTCAAAATCATTTCTGGAAGCTACTGCGTTTTCCTCTTCTGCTTCCTCTTCAGAAATTTCTTCCTCAACTTCATCTTCTTCAGGAATTTTCATTTCCTTTATTTCTTCAATGACTTTTTCTTTCAATACTTTCTTAGGTTCCTTGAGATCCTTTCTTAATTCATACTTGATTTCCTCTTTGATCTCTTCTTTGATTTCTTCAATAATCGTTTCTTTTAGCTCTTCAATACTTTCTTCTTTTTTGAGCTCTTTAGTAACTTCTTTCTTTATTTCTTTTTTAGGTTCAGCTTTAACCTCTTTAACGACTTCTTTTTTTATCTCTTCAATTACTTCTTCCTTTACTTCTTCTGTGATTTCATCTATCTCTGTCATTTCCTCTTCCTCCTTTTCTTCAATATGTAAGTCTTCTTTAATCTCAGGAATTTCTTCTACTTCCTCTTCCTCTTTTTTATCAGTAATCCCTAAGATGTCTTTTTTCACTTCCTCTTTAATTGACTCTTTTATGGATTCATCTAGAACAATCTTTTCTTCCTCTTTTTTCTCAACATCTTCTTCTTCTACCTTTGGTTCTTCTTCTTCTACCTTTGGTTCTTCTTCTTCTACCTTTGGTTCTTCTTCTTCTACCTTTGG
>JAAFKI010000086.1 GCA_021399345.1 Candidatus Heimdallarchaeota archaeon | reverse complement strand
TAAGAACGGCAGTCAGAAACTTACTGAAGGATTTCTTCATTGATAGTAAAATCTAACATGCATGTAATTTTAATTTTGTGATACTGTGAATGAGAGAATAAAAGAGAATCTAATACTTTATTCTCGGGTCTATAAACACATACGAGATATCCGTAAAATGAATAATTCCTGACAGAGATTAACGCAATGGATGCCTTACACATTAGTTGTGCAAATTTTGCAAAAGTGGATGTATTTTTAACTACAGATGAGAACTTAAATTAAGAAGTGTATTTCCTTAGAAGATGAACTACAAATAAGAATCGCAAATCCGTTAGAATGGATTTATGAGGTGGAAGAATGACAACACAAAGTCCAAATGAAATAAGAATAAAAGGATTAGAAGCCTTATTAGAATCGTTAGGACCAGCAGGTATGCTAAGATTTCTAGAGCAATTTGATTTGGGGTCGGGAGATTATACAAAAGAAAGAGCAAAATGGATAAAAGATCTAGATGTTGACACTCTTGTAAAGGAAACAAAAGGAAAAAGAAGCTTAGAAATAATCTTAGACATTATAAAAGAAGAAGCTAACAGAAGTAAGTCTGATATTATTAAAATCGCTGCAATAAAAAAGCTAGCTAGTATGCACAATATTGAAGAAGAATTGGTTGATCAGATTTTGGAACAACTCAAGAAGGATACTAAGCTCTATACACCTAGAGAAAACTTTGTAAAATTAATTTAAACCTCAAGAAACAGTTTCCAATGGTCTGTTATATCTATTAATGAGTGCTCTTAGTACATCTGAGAGAGTTGCCCTATTAAGATTAAGGAAGAAGAAGAAAATTTAATACTTAATTCTCGGGTCAATAAAAACTGAGAAACATTTCTATCAATAGTGAAATGGATTTCAAAAGTTTTTAAATACAGAAGATTTTTAAATTATAAAAGAAGAGCTCATTAGTTGTAATTTTGATTTTCAATTGAATGCAGTCTACAATATCAATATAAAGAGAATAAAAATGGTGTAATTATGAGCAATAGATACCAACAGTTAGAAGATTTTTATGATTCAGATGAAAAAAGAGAACTTCTTGAAGTTACAATGGAATTTGAGATTAAAACACGAGAAGATTTAATTCATACTTTTAAAATTTACATGGAAGAAGCTGGAAAGAAATGGAATCTTCCAGATGTTAATGAAGCTCAATTTCATGCTCGTATGTCTATAGAAAAATTGGAGCAAATTGATGAAGTAGATGATAATAATCGATATTTGTTTCTTATGGCTCTAGGGGATGTACATATCCGAAATTTTCGATCTGCAAAAAATATATATGGTGATATGCACGCAGCTATTGATGCTTATACAAGAGCGATAAAAGAATTGGAGAAACTAAACAAACTCAAGGACTTAGTTCCTCTATTGGAATCTACTTATTTTAAATTAGGATGTCTCTATGCAAGATTGGGATGCTTACATATCTTTTTTCCAACAATAGATAAAAGTCTAGAAAGTATTGGAAAATCACTGGAAATTGGTAGAAAAAACTATAATTTTATCAACTATATAATTCTTGCACTTCTCTTGATTCGGAAATGTGAAAGTGGAGTGGATGAAAATAGGAAATTTATTGTCAAATCAGTTGACCCAAAAGATACTGAAGACGCTATAGAATATTTGGAAAAAGCCATAGATTATTCAGAGCAAATCGATTCAATGAAAGTCTTTCGAGAAAATCTAAAAAATCTGAAGAAACTCATATCAAAAGGTATTTCAAAAAAGAGTAAATGGAAACTATCCAAAAATATCCAAGAAATACAAGAAAAACTAACAGTATATGCATTAGGTAGAGATATATCATTGATTTTTTATCTAAACTTAATTGAGAATCTAGCATTTTCTCTTGAAGTTTATATTGATGAAAAATAAGTAAAGGCTAAATGGATCATATTAGTATTTAATTCTCGGGTCAATAAACACGTACGTGATATCCGTAAGTAGACGCGCTACAAGGAACAAAAATGGGAAAATTGTGTTCGTAGCCATCATCAAAGGATAGTCTCTAAACAGCGCTCCTTCAAGGAATATTGTTCCTAAACCAGGCCATCCGAAAACTCTTTCGATCATCACTGATCCTGACAATAATCCTGGTAATGAATTCCCAACGATCGTAACTATTGGCAGAAGCCCGTTTCTGAATGCATGTTTGTATATTACTCCTCTGTTCGATACTCCTTTTGCTTTCGCTGTCGTAAC
>JAAFKI010000085.1 GCA_021399345.1 Candidatus Heimdallarchaeota archaeon | reverse complement strand
TTTCAAATGTATCTGGTAAGTTCTTCTTGATAATAGTGCAATTCTCTCTTATTTTGTCCAATTTCGAAATATATATGTCAGTCTTCAAGCATTACACCTTCAATATACTGAACCCTGTATTTTTCAAAATCCTCATATTCTCTAATTATAAAATATGCAAGATCGTATAGTTCTCTTGTTTCGTAAATAATTCTTCCTTCCAAAGCTTGTTTCTGAACTGCAAGTGGAAGTGAGTTAAGAGCTTGAAAATCAAATACATCAGAGAAATCACTGGCATACTCAATTCTTTTTGAAAAGATTAGTTGTTTGTCTGAACTGGATTTGAAAGCCAAAGCTATATCTACATCTTTGAAATTATCACCAAGCAAATATGAACCAAAAACAGAAACACCGATTATAGAGTCATCTAATCTTGCTCTTTTTTCTATCTTCTGAATTTGTTCCTCAATATCTGCTTTATTCATAGTGAGCACCTAGGTGTTTTATTCAACAATTATACATCACTCAATATATTCTTTAAGCTTTCTTATCCTTATGAATAATGTGTTATTAAGAGTTGAATGATAGTTAAAAAGGTTCAAAGTGTGGTATTTTTATCTGTTCAGACTGCTCAACAAAAGGCTGTAAAAACTGTGGAAGTAGACAGTTTATAAGAATGTGATGGAATATTTATTTTCCTAGGTAATCTAAACATCTTTTTAACAAATCTCGAGCACCTTTATCCGAAGGGTTGTATTTTACTGCTTTTCTAAAAGGTTCTTCAGCTTCCGCAAACCTACTACTTTCCCTATTGATCGAAATTGGCAATTTCTATACTCAATTTTCTATCTTTGATATGAAGGACTGATAAGTTAAAAGCTTTCGGGGGGCTAAGATTGTTACTAGAACATATTTATGATCAAAATAAAAATATTATGTAGAAAAAGGAAAAGAAGAAAAAGAGTTAGATTACTCTTTCTTTCTTAAGATTTTTTCTAGAATGAAATTTACTTAATGAAAGTTTTGCATAATCTCTTAGATATTCTTTTTCATCTTTAAGAAGAGATTCCATCAATGAAATAGTTTCCTTTGAACCAGGTGTGTAACTTAGAAAGAATAAGTAAATCTGATAATCAATACTTTCCTTGTCAGATTTGTATAACTGTTTAAGTAACTTTTCTTCCAGAATTTTTAATGCTTTGTCACCCCCAATTTCTTCCAACAAATGAATGGAATATTCTATATTATGAAAACTTGCATCTTTTTGAAGAACTTTATCCCACATTATATACACTAATTCCGTATAGTCATCTTTACACTCGGTGATATTAGATTCTATATCCTTTAGAATAATATCTAATAACCCTGATGATACTCTTTTATTATCTAATTCAGAAAGGTTTTCAGAAATAAATTTTAGAGCAAAGTATTCCTTGCTTCTAGAAGCAGGATTCAATAAATCTGAGTAATTGAAGAGAACAAGTTTACTAAGCTCCTCCCCATAAATATCGAGTAGTTCATCAATTGCCATTTCTGTATCTAGAAATACAAGCCCATCCACTGCATGATAGAAGCATTCCTCCCAATCTTGATCTTTGTCATAAAAACTGAAATGAGGTACGTTCATCTTTATTTTTGGAGTATAGTTGTCCACATACAACTGATTAGCACACATTCCTACAAGATATCTCAAAAGTCTAGCTGTTTTATTGTTCCCAACCCACCTCAAGCTTTTTATGAAAATTAGAACATGATAAGACAAAGGTTCTCTCCATCCTCTTTCCTCTTCTTGTGTTTTAGGATCCATTAAGAGATTATCCAATTCTGCATTCAAGAAATCAATATGTTCATCATCACCAAAACTAGCTAGTATTCTAATAGCTTCACTTTTTCTATAAAGCTTAGCATTCAGTTTATTCATTAGTTCAGGTTTTTCTACTAAATCTTCTCTAGTTATCTCTAAATCTTTCAAGATTATGTTCTTAAGATATTCTGAAAATTTGTCGTTTTTGGATACCTCAACGATTTTATAGAACAATTTTTGATAGGAATTGAGATATTTTATGCTATCAGGATCAAAATCAAAAAGTGTATTCTGTATGAAAGCTCCTTCATATAAAACATCTAATCGTTCAATAATATGCTCCAAATGTTTTTTATCTTCGATGTATTTTTCAAGAGAATAAGCTATTTCCGTTCTAAGTTTTACTTCCAATGATTCATTAAAAAGTAAGTTAAAAATAACATTTAATGCTTTTGCATCTCCAGATTTACCAAAAAAACGAACAAGCGATGTAAACAAATGGATTCCTGTTCCACAAAAGTTGTCTGAAAAATCAGTCAAATCAGATAAATCTTCGATTAGGACATGAAGATTTTCAGTATTTTTACTTTCAATTAATCCGAATGATATGCAGTTACGATAATAGGAAAGTGGTAGTTCTTTTCTATTTTCAAACAATACTTTCAATGTTTTTGAATCATTGCTTTGAGCAAGTTCTTGGATTTTCACTCCTAAGTAGTAAGAATTACTATACTTTTCTCCTTCAATATTCAACATTCTTTTTATTTCTAGAATTTCTTCTTGTTTAGGTTCTTTCCTTGTCAGCTGATTTCACCATTGCCAAAGCTCAGTTATAAAAACGTAGTTAAGAATAAAAATTTTGTGTGATTTATATTTTTATTTCTAAACATAATTAAAATACAAGAAAAGTAGAAAAGAGTAAGATTACTCTTTCTTCATTATTTTTTGAATAACTTTTTTGGAACGAAGTAGTTTGATGACAGCCCAAACGCAGATACCTAAGGCTGCAGCACTAACAAGAACAACAATAATAACCCAAATTTCAGTGTTTAAAATACCTGATAATCCGGATGTTACTCCTGAAACGTCATCAACACCAAACCAAGCATTAGGAAGTAGGCCTTCACCAACATTGATCTTATGTAAAAGACCCATGAAGATAGAGGCTGTTAAGGACATAACAACAAGCAATGTGTTGATACTTGGACCTGAAGTGTCTTTGAAAGGATCACCTACAGTATCACCAGTTATAGCTGTTTGTGAGTTTCAGTTCCTTTACTCCTAGATTACCATATTCAATCCACTTCTTTGCGTTATCCTGTGACCCTCCTTCTACACTTAGAGAAACAGTAACAATTGACGAATAAAAAGAAAAATAAAAGAAAAGAATTAGAAAGATTACTCTTTCTTCTTCATTATTTTTGCCATTACTTTTGGATGCTTAACAATTTTCATGATAGCCCAGATAAGGATACCTGCTAAAACTACACCTAGAAGAGCAAGAACAATGATCCAAATTGCTACTTCACCAACTGCACTTTCAGCGAGAAGACCACCAATTAAACCGTCTGCACCTACTGCTAGCATGAGTCCCATAAAGACTGAAGAAGTCAAGGACATAACAACAAGCAATGTATTGATACTTGGACCTGAGGTGTCTTTGAAAGGATCACCAACGGTGTCACCAGTAATAGCTGCCTTGTGAGTTTCAGTACCCTTACCACCAAGATTGCCATCTTCAATCCATTTCTTTGCATTATCCCAAGCTCCACCAGCATTAGACATCATGATTGCGAAAACGAATCCTGATAGGATTGCTCCTGCTAGAAAAGCACCTAAGGCTGCAACACCAAATATGATACCAACTATAACTGGTACTGTGAATGATATTATACTGGGTAGAATAAGTTCCACTAAAGCTCCTTTTGTAGCTATAGCTATTGTCTTATTGAAATCAGCAGGTTCTGTTCCTTCTAAGATGCCAGGGTTCTCTTCAAATTGTCTTCTTATTTCTAGAACCATCTTGGCTGCATTTTTCTGAACTGATAGGATTAGTAAAGCTGAGAACAATGCAGGAATAACTACACCAATAAATGCCCCGATTAGAATTTTGATGTCCAATAGATTCATATCTGCAATTCCAGCTTCTTGAGCAAATGAGAATAGTAGAGCTAAAACTGTTAAGTTTGCAGAACCAATTGCAAAACCTTT
>JAAFKI010000084.1 GCA_021399345.1 Candidatus Heimdallarchaeota archaeon | reverse complement strand
CGAGCAGGATTCGATCCTGCGTCTACGGAGCCACAATCCGCAATTCTGCCGTTAAACTATCGGGGCCGTATATTCATCTTATTTGTTAGTTTTAAAAATTTTTTTACATGGTTGAAGTTTTTAATAGTTATACTTTTGAATGGTTTATTTTTAATAATATTTAATGAGTTCGGGAAAGATAATAGTACAACTACATAATTTTAGTAGTATAAATCATTGTAGAGAGTTTGTTAAGATTGCTTTAAATTTGGGAGCTCGAGATATAATTTTATCTAAAGCAACAGGAACTGCAGCAACAACTGGGGTTCCAATTGCTCAAAAGCTTGCTCACGCACAAGGAGCCAATTTACTGTACCTGCAAAGTATAGAGGACTCAATAGAATTAGTGAATCCAGACGAAATCTTTTTGTTTATCAAGAAGCCCTTTTCAAAAGAGATATTTGATGTTCAGAAAATAACAAAATCCTACTCTGAAGGCAAAAACATCCTTCTTATTTTTGGAGGATCAGAACCTGGACTGACTAAACAAGAATTAGAAAAAGGAACAGCTGTTTACTTTGATAAGTTGAATGAACTAGGGTGCTTGGGAGAAGTAACTCTTGCACTTTATTTACTAAGAAAAGAAATTGAGAAGGATTAGTAAGCTCGAAATCCCCATAACAATCAACTCAGTTTTGTTCTTCGTTTTGTTTTATATCTCTAATCAGATTTTCAATGATTTCTTCATCAGGAATATCATATTGTTTCATCAATTTCCTTATTGGTTCGATAACTCTAATATCTCCTATGAAAGCCAGTATAAACATCCATCCAACAATGTTATCTTCCAAAGTTAATGTTTCTAATCGTCGTGTATGTTTCTCTAGAAATTTTTCTGCTCTAGTAGTACTTAGTTCCTTTACTTTACCAAACAGATATTTAACATCGTCACCGCTCATCAATCCAGAAATATCATTTCCTTTAACTGTTCGTTCCAAGCAATAGAGAATATTATCAACTGCTATTTCTGAATCAAAATCAATCAAAACATCACATAACACAAGCTGTATGTAAAAATAGGTATCATAATAATAGTAATCATACTCGTTTACATGTTTTCTAAGTAATTCAACAATTGGTTTAATCAAGTTAGGATCATTAAGAGTTCTTGCTGCTTTAGCAACTTCCTCTAAGAGTTCCAATTCTTTTTCATTTCTCAGAATATACATTAATGCTTTTGATACTTTCTTATCCGAGAAAAAACGAATTCTGTATGGACTATATCTTTGGTTTGCTCTTCTAATCCAGAAATGAGGATTATCTGAAACTTTGGGAGGTTTTAAGATGGCGAGATATTCTTCTGTTTGTTCCAGAATTTCTCTTCCCATTGGCGTGAAATCAATCTTTTCTCTTCCTTTAAGAAGTTCTTCCTCTAATTGCTTCTTATCCCCCAAATCTATAAGTTTCTTTACTATCTCATCAGCTATATCAAAATTGTCTTGCCATAAGCTTATCCAAAGTTCTCTGTATAGCAGTTTTACATTACTCTTGTCAGCATATTTTATCAAAGCATCAGTGATGTAAATTTCCTTCTTCTCAATTTGTTTAATTTTTTCAAGAAATAGGTTTTTCTCTTCTTCATAGATTTTGTTTTCAAGTTCTCTTAAACAACTTTCAATTCTTGCTTTTTCAAAGTAGTCATCAGCAGTTTTCAAAGCCTTCTTCAAAGGCTCTAAAGCTTGTCTGTTTCCAAGATCAGCTAATACATGAAAAACACTTTTTCTAACATTGTTACTTTTATCTTTTATCATTTCAATTAGAGGTTCTACTACTCTGGAATCACCTGAAGCTCCTAAATCTCCTAATTTCATTACTGCAGATCCTCTTGTCCAATTATCTTCATCTCTCAACTGTTCTAGCAATTCCTCAAAGGTAGGTTCCTCTTCTTTCCCCATAACAATCAACTCGCTTCTTTTTTCGATAATTCCTCTAGTTTCTTCAATGCTTTTTCAACACTAACTTTAACAGAAGAATCTTCCTCTGTCTTTTGAAATTCTCTCAGTTTAGCAATAATAGTCGTATCTCCAAGATTCTCAAGAACTTCTGCTGCTCTCTTTCTAATATTTTTATCTTCCTCTTTCAATAATGATAATACTTTGACAGAAGATTTCTTTAGTTGTAAATTCTTGATTCCCCATAATGCATACAGTTTATCACTTTCTGTATCACTTCGCAGGAAGTCATATAAAATTTCTACAGCAGCTTCATCTTTTTGATTAATTAGCTCTTCAAGTTTTGTTTTGACAATTTTATTTAATGCTTCTATTAATCGATAGGATCCCCTTTCTTTCAATTCTTTTATAAGTGGTACTAGAGCTTTTGGACTAACTATTTTATCTAGTGCGCTTCTTGCTGCCCATCTGAAATTCTGAGCATATTTTGAATCATTATAATCTAAGAAAGGGAGAATTTTATCAATCGATTCAACAGACTTTAGTTTTCCCAAACCTTTGATAGCATAAAGCTGTATAGGTATATCTCCACTTGCCAGATCTTCATACAATAGATTCAAAGCTTGACTACTTCTAGTAGAGATTTGTTCTTCTGTTTCTATTTCTCTTAGCATTCTTTTTAGAATTGCTTGTTGTTCTTCATCAGTAATAGAATCTCTAAGTTTGACAATATCTTCTTTTGCTCTTGAGAGAATTTCATAATTAAGAGGATCACCACCACAATCCAATATCCAATACCATACTTTAGCAAGAACATCAGCTACAAAAATGGGTTCTCCTTTAAAAGCTTCAATGAATCTTTTTATTATCTTCTTGCCATTTTCTTCAATATCTAGGATAGTATTAGATATTAACTCAGGATCATCTTTGAAGATTTCAATGAACTCTTCAAAAGCATCCAGTTTAGTTATTATTCCTGCTAAACCATCTACGTCAAATATACCTTCACGTTCTTTTATTGTTTTCAGTACTTTATTTGCGTTACTTCTGTCACCAATTCTAGCTAACGCATATATTGCTGATCTAACCACTTGATCTTCTTTAGCTGTTAGTAATTCCATTATTGGATTAATTGCACGTTTATCCCCAATAGCTCCCAATATTCTAGCAATTAAGAATTTCACTGTTGGTTTAGTATCCAACTTAAGAATTCTGAACAATTCCTCATAATCTTCATCTGTTATTGTTTCCTTAAGTTTAGAACCGTACGTAAAATCATACTCAAATTCATCAATATAGATAGGCCATATATACCCGTCACTACATATATTATAGATGTCTAAATATACAAACAATGCATCCCTATTTCCTTCTTTCACAAGCTCATAGAAGTATTCTTTCATTCCTTCTTGTCTTCCTAAAGCTTTTACAACTTGCATATTCAATACATGATCTAATGCTTTCAATTGTATCATTTGACATAACGCTTCAACAGCTCGATCGCATATCATTCCAAATTTAGTCGGGTCGCGCATTTTCAACAAAGCTTCTACGACACTCTTTCTTATTTCATAGTCCCCATCTTCGAATGCTTGAATTAATGGTTCCACAGCTCGTGAATCCTCTAGGCTCCCTAAGAGTCCAATAGCATTCATTCTTAGGAAATCATTTTCGTCTTTCAGAGCATGGATAAGAGCTCCCCAGATTTCCTCTTTTCCAAATTTTCTCAAAGTTTCTACTACACTCACTCTTACATTTGTGTCTTCATCTTCCATTGCTTGAATTAATGGTTCCACAGCTCGGGAATCTTTTAGGGTGATACCCAAGAAACCAATAACGCTCTTTCTTAGGTAACTATTTTCGTCTTTCAAAGCTCGGAAGAGAGGTTCCAAGATTTTTTCTATTCCAAATTTTTTCAAAGCTTCTTCTGTCGCTCCTTTAATATGACCATCCCCACACTTTAATGCTGAAATTAAAGGAACGATAGCTTGTGAATCTCCTAACTCCCCAAGGGCTCGTGCTGCATCTCTTTGAACATACCATTCTTCATCTTCTAATGCTTTAATCAACGGTTCCACAGCTCGGGGATCCTTTAACACCCCTAAGACCTGAGCTGTATACTTTCTCATTTTGGCATTTTCATCCTTCAAAGCTTCGGTTAATGATTCCATTACATGTGCGGGTTTTATCTCCCCTAAGACTTGAGCTGCATATCTATCTGTAGCTAAAGCTCTTATTGCTCCTTCTCTCACTCTTCCATCTTCATCTTTCAATGCTTGCATTAGTAGTGCTACTACTACTTGTTTATCTTCTATGTTTCCTAAAGATTTTATTGCAGCTCTAAAGTCTTCTAAATACCTAGATTCTCCTAATTTACCTAAGACGAGTTTTACTACCTTCTCTCTTACCTTTCCATCTTCATCTTGCAACTGTTCTAGCAATTCTTCCAAAGTAGGTTCTTGCTCTTCTTCAACCATAACAATCAACATTTACATAGCATAGTCATCTTCACCATATCGAAGAAGTCTTCTCATCTTGCCCCTATAGTATACATCTTTTTCTAGTGTATATGCTTGTTTTAATTCTCTATTAATTGGATTTATTACTTGTTCTCTAGATAAGATACATAATACGTGAAAAACTTGGTATCTAGCGAATTTCTCTCTTTTCATAAGCTGCCTTGTTAAACTACTAATAAACTCATCAGTCTTTTCCTTATCGAGTTCTTTCATTTTAGTAAATATCTTTGCACCTTGAGAACTTATGATAAGTAAATCATGTATTAGACATTGGAGTATAGGTGCAACAACTTTTTTATCTTGAAATTTATATAATGCTTCATAGGCAAATACTCTAGTAGTATAAGATGAATCAGAAAGAGCTTCTATTAGTGTATCAATGCTCCTCTCATCTTGTAGTTTTGCAAGAGCTTCAACAGCAGCTTCTCTTTTTATAGATTCTAGCATCAATTTTGGATTATTCCAATGTTTTACTATAACTTCTGTAGCTTTTCTGTTACCATACTCACCCAATTCCTTAATTCCCCAGGCTAGATTCATTGAAAGCTCATCAGTTCTATTCTCTACCAAATCAAGAAGTGCTTCAAATGCTCTATAGTCTCCTAGTTTTCTAAGAGCAGAAGCAACTATGATGACCATTTCTACATTTAGTTCTTCTTCCAATAAGCTGTAGATAGGTTCTATTGCTCTTTTATCACCTATTGCTCCTAAAGATTCAATAGCCTCTTTTCTTCCGAAAGAATTAGAATCTTTAATAATGGATATTAAGGATTTGACTGCACGCGAATCTCCAAGCTTCCCCAAAGCTTGAAGAATACTTTTTCGGATAAGTTCTTCCGATTTCTCATACTTTGAAACAACTGTTTCCTCAATGCATCTAGTTTGATAATCCAATCGTTCTAGCAATGGAAGAACAGCTTGTGGATCACCTCTCTCTCCAAGTGCTACTATTGCATGGTAATCAAGAAAATCTTCTTTAAGTAACGAAATCAATACATCTATTGCTTTGGGATTCTTTGAGTTTATCAACTCATTGAAAGCACTTAATTGTATCTCTACAATATCCTCTTTTAACTGCTCAATTAGAATCTCAAAAGGAGTCTCTTCAATCTCTTTTCCAGTATTTTTATCTAGAATTTTCTTAAACAAGTAATTAAGAGAGTTTTTTGTTAGTGGTGACTTTTCTCGCATAATTGCTTCCTTCAAATATCTAGCAGCTTTCCAAGCATCCTCATGTTCACTTAAAGCTCTTGCAGCAGCTCTTCTGACATTTGCATTCTGATCTTTCAGCTGTTCTAGTAATTCTTCAAAAATTGGTTCTTGCTCTTCTTTCCCCATAACAATCAACTTTCTCAAAAATGGTTTATAACTCTTCCTTACTTTTAGTTTCCATCTACAAATCAAATTTACAAAGAAAGAAAAGCAAGAAGAAATAAAAGGACGTTAGATAATATCCGCTTCTTCAATCATCAATCTTGTTAAGTCAGCAAAAGCCTTTTCTGCATTAGTACCATTTTTAGCTGAAGTAAAAAGAAATTCTGTATTTTTGTAATCCTTCACAATTTTCTTCATATCTTCTTCAGTTACTTGTGTTTCTTTCAAATCACATTTATTTGCTAAAAAGATCATTGGACGATCACCAACTTCCTTTCGGAAAGAATCAACCCAGGAAGACAGATTGTTAAAACTTTCAATATTCGAAGCATCACAAATAGCTAAAGCTCCTTTGCTACCAAAGAAGTATTTACTTCTTATTTGTCTGAACACTTCTTGTCCCCCAATATCCCAAATCGCTAGTGTTACATGATTAGTAAGGTATTCTAGTTCTTTTTTCATGATAGTTGTACCAAGAGTAATTTTGTATGATGGATCGAACATATTTGTGACGAATCGTCTAACTAGAGAGGTCTTCCCCACCCT
>JAAFKI010000083.1 GCA_021399345.1 Candidatus Heimdallarchaeota archaeon | reverse complement strand
GTTCCGGTATCAAAAAGTATGTTGGTTCCCAAATGCTCAATATAACAAGAAAAACCCCAATCAGCTTCTAAATCATCTCTCAATGATGTATTATCATAAACAATAGTTATTTTCACATGAACCAAATAAAGTTAGGAGAATTTATCTATATAAATATAGACCTTACGCTGGAAGTTATCCACTGAAATCCAATTCACTAGAGCTAATTACACAACTACACAGAGCTTTAATCATAATTATTACAGTTTCTTTTTTCTAATCCAAAATTAGATTAAATAATTATTTATTCCTTTTATCTGCTCAATGAAATTAGATGTTCTTTACAAAGTGATTAGATTAAGGCATTATCTTTAGGTGCTTTGTAGGTAAAAGAAGAATCTTACTGTCTTCAACACAAACCCTAGCGTTCTCAAAAAGATTTATATTTCTTAACATTTGATTATCTATTTGATTCATAACTACGAACATGATTATAAAATATTGGTGATCTAATGAGTTTTGAAAGAACAAAAAGAACGATTTTGAATCGAGTCACATCAAATGTTGCTGATTGGGTTAAGGGGAAAAATACTATTTACTGGGACCACGATCTTTTTCCTGGGATTATTTTTAAGTTTCCAGATAGTCTCGTAAAAAGATCTCTTGATGTTTCTGCTATGACTGCCATCAAGAGCTATGTTAACATGGTTGTTCCAGATAAATCTAGTCTGGTTGATAGCATTTTAGAGTTTGGTGACATGAGTGCTGCTGAGATCAAATCTACTAAAGAATGGAACGAGATTTTGAGCCACCTTTCCCGCAATCTTCGACAGATAATGGTCAGAACCAACGAAGCAGTTATTATCTACTGGAAAGGTCAAGTTCTTGATATTGCTGAAGAACCGGGAGTTTACGACATTGACAGAGGTAAACAGATTCCTGGTATTGAATTAGTCTATATTTCTACTCAAGAATTGAGAGAGCAAGTCGATCCCAAGACAGGTAAAACAATTTCTCAAGAAGGTCTTCTATGGGGATGCGGATACCAACAAGGCCCAGCCATACTTATTGCTGACGATCCTGAGTATGCCAACTTGAGAGTTAAAGTGGGTGTAAATGGAGCTATGACTTTGAAAGTGGCCAATCCTGAAGCTTTTTTTAACAATCTGGTTGGTTCAGACGAAATAGATTCTTCATTTGATTTGGCTAAAGTTTTGGGGTTGGAAATCAACCAAGCTTTTGCTAGGCAGATGACTTCTCGAAATTATAAGATGATTGTTAGCAATTTCCAATTCTTGGGGGATGCTATTAGCGAAGACTCTCTACTGAAAGAGCGATTGGAGGAGTATGGTCTTAATATCGAGAAGATGTATATTAAAGGTGTAACACCAGATCCTGAGAAAGCTGAATTCATTAGCAAAGTCATCGATTCCTCTCTGGATATAGACGAGATTATGGAAAGAAAGGAGATGGAGAAGAAGATCCGTCTTGCTGAGACAAAAGAGGCTGTAGCTATACATGAAGGCAATTTGCGACGAACGGAAGTTGTTACTAGTGAAGAACAAATAGCCAAAGATCTTGAACTCGAAAGAGATATAGCAGCGAAGAAGGAAGAAGCTGAAAGCTATGTTGTCGAACGCACTGGTGATGCCGAAGTAGAGAAGGCTAAGACAGCTGCTCAAGCTGCTGAAAAGGCTATAGATCACACCAAAGATCTCTTAAAGAGCGTAGGAGCTTCTAGAGGAGTACAAGTTGTTCAACCAGGGGTGGCAGTTAGTCAACCAACTGATAAACCAGAAGAGGAAGGAAGGTTTTGTATGTTCTGTGGGACAAAAATACCCATGGAAGCTGAATTTTGTTTCAAATGTGGAAAAGAACAGAAAAAGTAAGCCACATTTTCTATTTTTTCTTTTTTTGTAATCGTATAGTCCTCGTCTATTGATACAATTCTGGGAAATAATATATTGTTCCTGTCTCGTAAGAATCATCTTTGACAACTCTGTTCTCATTTTCTAACTCATCTAAAATGAAACTGAGAAGCTCTTCAGATAAGTCTACGTTCTTGAATAGTTTGAGATAGGAAACACCTTCTATGTCGTTAGGTACGCTAACCAAAACTTTCTTTTTCACTTCATCAACCACTTCCTTAGAGAGCAGAAAGTTGGAACTCAATTCAATAAAACTCTGATTATGCAAGGCTTCAAGATACAATCTCTCAAAACTCTCATCTTCGGATAGGGAACCTAATTGCTTTTGGATAAGAAGTTTAAGCTTGTTTTTATCGATCAGATATGTACCCGCATCTTTGACTTTTGCCACTTCTTGGACCAGCAGTTCTTTCAATGTCTCAGCGGGGTTTGAAAGGCATCTAAAAGGAAGATGGTTAGAATCACATCGTGCCAAAAAATCATTCAAACCTCGTAAATCTTTTACCTTGAGTCTTTGACTTAGAATATCGTTTAACCTTTCTAAACTACTATGCAAACCATGCAATATCTGCTTCTCATTCCCTTCTCCAACAAGCTTCTGGCTCCGGTCTGCTATATCATCAATCTGAGCTAGGATATACTCCCAGAATACTCTGTCAGTTTTTTGGAAAATTAAATCATGTTTGCTAGGAATAACTTCTTCATACACCTCACTAATAACAGTAGTTATTTTCCTTGTTAAGAGACTCAAGTTTTTTGTTTGGTCAAAATACTGAAAGAGGTTGTTTTTTATTATTTCAGAAGGTAAATCTTCTATTTTCTTGCTTAGAATATTGAATTGTTTTTTTACTACATCTAGAACACTCAGATAGTCTTTGTTCATATCATCTCTAAAAAGTTGGTTTTTGCTTATATAATTCTTATCCTATTTTCAGTAAAAAGTTGAGGTCTATTATAGTATAAAAGTCTTGCTTATTCTTTTGAAACTGCCCACAGCAACTTTTAAAAATAGTAACTTCTAACCAATTGCTTGGTTTACAAACCTCTTTAAAAAGGTGGTATATTTGTCAAAAGGTTCATCAGTAAAAATAGAGTGTCCTAAATGTGACGGAAATGGCTGGGCATCTATACCTCCTCCTAAATGTACTGCATGTGTTGGAACAGGGAAGGAGATTTGCCCTAGCTGTAACGGAACGAAACAAGTCAGCTGTACTGTTTGTGAAGGTACTGGAAAGATTGACTGTGACGAATGTTATGGTTCAGGAAAGATCATATGCGCAAAATGTGAAGGAGAAGGTAATCTAGGAGAATTCCAAAGAGAGAGATGCGATTTATGTGGAGGGAAAGGCAAAGTAGAAAATATCAATTGTGCTAAATGTCTTGGCAAAGGTTACGTGGAAAAAGACCCCATTAAATGTAATGTTTGTGGTGGATCTGGCGAAATGAGTTGTCAATACTGTGAAGGATCAGGCAAGTCTTCTTGTCCCAACTGTGACCTGGGTAAGGCTGTTTGTGATACTTGTTATGGTAGAGCAGAGATCAGTTGTAGCGCTTGTTTGGGTACAGGTGGAATAGGGGACGAGAAGATCTACCTCTGTGATTTATGTGAAGGTAAAGGGTATAGCAACATCAAGATAAGTAGTGTTTCCTCACCTGACCTTGATAGAGTACTTATTATGATTGCTAGTCTTCAAGATAAGGTTTCTGAAGGGACCAGTTTGTCTCACAATGAACTCGAGAAAATGATTCATCGTGTTGAGCACAGTAGCAAAGTGGGTAAAGCAAAATATGAACAATTGAAGAAGAAGTATAAAGACGTTAACTCAGCGATTGCAGAAATGCAAAAACTCCAGAAGAAGATAGTGAAAGAAGGGGAAACTGTCAAACAGATCAATTTGCAGTGTCCTTCTTGTGCGTATATTCCTGGAACAGAGCTCGCTGAAGAGTGGCTTGAATCATCACAATTGAATGAATTCATTATTTGTGTTGTATGCTCTGCAACATTTCAAATTAATAAATTATAGGAGTTGAGAAAATGGTTAAATGGTTTAGTGGTTCAACATTTCAATTTGAGAATCGTAAAGGAGATTTGTCATGGGCTACAGAAGAGGAAGAAATTTGTAGCGCTTTAGTCTATATTTTAAAACTTAAAGCTGACGATTTCATAAAAAAGAACGGAAAAAGGGCTATGATATTTACTATTCTATCAGTTGTATTTACTCTGGGAGCAGTCGGGGCATTCATCGGATACTTCATAGCAGGAATTATAGTTATTAGTATAGATGTTGGTTTTATTATTACAGCTATTGTTTTTGCTAGAAGGAAACCTGATTTCAGAGTGAAAAACTTGAGTAAATTCTATTGGCCGATTGGGATTGTTAAGAGTAAAAATGGTCATACTATGTTCGACACTCTTGGTATAGTAAGAAGAAAATCAATGAAACAATATGCATATCAGCTGACAAATATCTTGAAAATGTCAGAAGAGCTGAAAACTATTACTCCCACATCTGTCAAAGCAAATAAAGACATCTTGGTTAGGTTGGACGGGTTAGTTTATCCAATACTAGCAAGAAAAGAATTAGAATATATGGTTCCTCTGATTGATGTAGACGAAGACGATAACGATTTCTACCCAATCTTCTATGGAGAAAATTCCTACTCAGCTTGTTGTTTGAGAGAAGCTCAGCCCTCACTCTTGTTACCTTTCATTTATACACTCGAAGAAGGAGAAGAGCTGATTAAGAAATTCTCTAAGTTTGATAAGTACGACAATTTGATCCTTGATACTATACAACAAACTCGCTTGAACATCGTAGACACTATAATTCCATTCAAGCTCAAATACTTCGAAGAGATGGAAGAACGAAAGATGATTTTGCGTTACTATCTTGATCTTCTAGAAAACTGTAAAGAAGAAATCAATGTCACTTTCGAACCTGTTAGAAATCTCCTCTTAAAGAATTATGCGCCAAACAAAGTAATTATGGACGCGATTTCTTCTATTAACACAGCTCAACTTGAAATGGGTAATTTTCTCTATATGGAGCAGATGAAGCTGAATAAAGCTGAATCTACTGTAAATGCAATAGCGAGAGAACAAAAAGAAGCTGATATGGTCTTCAAGAGTATTGGAGAAATTAGGATTCAAATCAATAGTTTGGTTAAAAACTTCGAAAGTACCATCGCTAAGATAAGAAAGGAAAAGCAGAAAATAGCTAGACTGGAGGAAGAAGAATCCAAACTCAAGAGTGGAAAGAAGATACTTGAACGCAAACTCCGTAGAGCTGATGATGATGCGAAATATGCTATTAAAAGCGACCTTGAAAATGTGGAACACGATCTAGAATCTACTCAAAGACAACTACGAAACGCTAAAGATAATCTTTCTACTTTTGAAATAGATGCTAATAAGCTAACAACTGAAACTTCTAATCTAGAACGTAAGAAAAAGAACTTCTTCGAAGAACAAAAGAAGAAAAAAGCTGAGAGAGCAAGAAGTAGAGAAAAGTTGTTGAAATCAAGTAAAGAATCTGAGTATTCTATTGCTTCTAAAGCTCAACAGTTAGGCAAATCAAGTGATGATCTTATTGCTTCTAAACTTCAATCTCTAAGAAAGCTAATAGCTAATGTCGATGTAAGTTTCGAAAACATTCGAGATAGAATTGATTGGCTCATGAATTCAGGATATTATGGAGAGTTTCTCAGAAACATCGACCCTCTAATATCTAGATACTATTATCTATTGACACAGAACGCTCTTCTGAGTAATGTTCTAGCTGATTATGAATATGATGCCAAATATAGATTCAACTACAGAAACAGTTTCTACCGAGGGGAAGAATTACAAATTCCTAATGCAGTCATACTAGAGACAAGTTTTATGCTGATACCTATTTGGTTCTTAACAATCAAAACTAAAACAGGTCAATTTATCGACTATTGGTTCTCAATTAAGAGATTCTCTGTAGATCAAAATCCGAAGACATTCACTAACGATTTACCTATACGAATCTCTGATCCTAACATTATTCCTTCTAATCTTGTTAATGCTTTCAAGAATTCTAAGGTTTATGAACAGGAGACTGAGAATCTTAACTTACTCAAAATGGGCAAGTATAGGAAAATGATCAAGAGTAACATTGACAGACTTAAGAGTAGAAAATTGATCTCAGGTAGAATCAAAACTATAACTAAAGGAATGATGATGTGAGGTGAAGAAGATGGAAAAGAATGAAGATATACAAATGTATTCAAAACCGGGTTATCTAGCAACTGATACACGTGTCGTAGTTGGAGAATATTATAAATTGGAGAGTGACATTCTTCCTGGATCTCCACAACAGATTGAACGAGAAATTATCATTAAACAAGGTGCTACAGTTGCAGGTAATGTCTGTGGAAGATTTGTGATAGTAGGAAGTAGAGTACGAATTTTAGGTTCTATTATTTGTGAAAATGCTAGAATTTCTCCACGAGCTATAATTGAAGGGGGAGTATATGCTAGCAATGAAATCCTGATTAGGGAAGACGTTCATCTCAAGAAAGATCTTATAGGTAATATCATCACCACGCATGGCAGAGTTTCAGTCGATGGTCACATCTATGGTCATCAATTAGTTACTATAGGTGACGATAACAAGGTTCAAGGGGTCATCTACTCTGAAGGTGATCTTACCCTTGGAGATTACTGTGTGGTCAGAGATGTCTCAAGTCATAACAACATGAAAATAGGCAATAACTGCCATGTAAAAGATGATGCCATCCACTCTAGTTACGGTACAATAGAATACGGAGAGGGGTTATTGTTGTATGATCTAAAAGAGCAAACAAATGTTCCTATAGAAGATTGCTTCAAGAACTTCAGAAAAACAGGAGTAGAATATTCTATCACAAAGTACGGAGATACATATTATTATGTCCATGAGATTGATAACGAACTTCAGACAGATAAAAAGACAAAACGCGAATTAGTCAAGGGGCAACTTTCTGACCTCTGGAAATTTGACTTGCCATTGAAAGATGACAACTGGGAGACGTTGATTTATAGTAAAGAAAAGGAATTCGAGCAGGTCAAGAATACTCTCGAAGGTTCATGGATTGCTCAAAGAATACCCAGAATAACCAACAACATTCTTTCATTGGTTGAAGATGTTGGAACGTACTATTTCGACCTTATCCGCGGGTTAAAACCTAAAGAAGAACCAGACAATCCCCCAGAAGAGTTTGAAGAGCTAGCTAACGTGGTAGAGGAAAGTCACATAGTGGAAGACCTTGAAGAGATCGAAGAGCAAAATGTCACGGAGGAACTAGATGAAGACGCCATTACCCAAGATTTAGTGGAGGAGTTATTCGATGAGTGAAAAAACACCAAATAAATGTATAATTTGTGGGGCACTAGCAGAAGAAAACAGACACTTCTGTGGTCTTCATACTCCAGAAGAAATATCGACCAAATACAAGGAAGAAGTGATAAGGATAAGAGATACCAATGTCAAACTCAGAAGGGATGAGATTCGAACTTGTCCTCACTGCAAAGGAGTAAGCGTCTCTGGTAGCAAGTATTGTGTCTTCTGTGGATATGATCAGAAACTACCTGACACAAACCAAATAATAGATTTTTTCAGAGCAGAATTCGACTTTCTGCCTGACTAATTCTATATTTTTAAACGGAAAAACAGCGAATATAAGAATCTAGAGAAAATGACAGGAAAACTGTACAATTGGGGGAAAAGAAAGCAATGAGAAAGAAGAAAAGAAAAAAACTTGACCCTAAACGAAGAGAATGGGAGAAAGAAGCAGCAAAATTAGTAGTAGACAATATAGCTGAAGCTAAAGAAAGACTTGGAGATGATTTTAAGTTCCCAGAATCTTTAACGGGTAAAGCAAGACAGATGTTGAATCTGGAAGAATATCTATGTTCTCTATCAGATGAGAGAGTGACTACTTATGAACTTGTTGAACGGTTTAATGAACTTTCATTAATCGACGTAGAATACATAGTTTCAAGAGAGATTGAGATGAAACGCATAAACTCTAGATATGATGAAACCACAGGAGAAATAATAGTTGAATAAATCACCAGAAGTCACAAGTAGTCAGATTCAATCAGTTCTTAGACTTTTAAAACATCAAAAAGGAGCATAAAATGACCATTGAAGAACCCTCCTTTGAATATAGAACAGATGATGAGATGAGTTCTAGTAAAGGTTTTCGGTCTGTTCGCTTATTACTCTTTTTTCCAAGAATCATTTTAATTTTTTTCTGGATTATCGTCGAATTTCTAGGGATTGCTGGAGTAACTGCTGCTATAGCGATCATGTTACCTCTTGGCATTCTTATTCTTCTGGGAGGTGGATGGGATCACAGTGTCTCTAGATTTTACAAAAATCTGTTCATGTCATATAGTAAAGTATCGAAATTCATTGCTAAACGGATTAGAATTGAGGGCAGAGGGATTGCTTTCATCTTCAGTTCTGAAGCAGATTTCAAAGAATTCATGAATAGGAAAGAAGACAACTACGTACAATTAAAGCAAAGAAGAGCATCCAAGAAATGGCAAAAGAAAAAGGCAAAGGAAAACTTGAAACTGGAGAAAAAATTGGATAGGGAAGAAGGAAGAGGAGAGAAAAGTAAAATGAAAGATTCAGAGTTGGATCGCTTACGAGGTAGGGTAAGAGAAACTCAGAAAAAACTATCAGAACTCAATATTAAAGAAACTTCAAAAAAACATGGAGATGAAGCTTCTTCAGAAAGTATACAGCAGACTCAAGAGTTAGGAGAATATCTAAGGTCTAGAAAAGGAGAGAGAATGAATATTTTTGACCTTGTAGATCAGCTCAACACCCCTTTAGCAGAAATTGAAGATCAATTACGAAGACTGTTGGCATCCAATATCATCAAAGGAACTTATGATGAAAAGACAGGAGAGATACTAGTTGAATAATAAGAGAGACATTCGAAGTAAGAAAACTAGTATACCTTTGAGATTAGGAGTTCAAAATAGGTGAAATAGTTGGCAATTGAAGAATATCATGAAGAGGTTTATAAAGAAAAACGCACTACTAAGCGTTTTTATCCAATTCGACTGTTTCTTATTTTG
>JAAFKI010000082.1 GCA_021399345.1 Candidatus Heimdallarchaeota archaeon | reverse complement strand
ATTGATAATTTATGCCCATCTGATAACAAAATCTTGTCTTGAGCGGAAAGCAGAAAGTGATAAACTAGATATGCGTAGAATGCTGGGGGACTATTTCTGCTTAACTGTGTTTGAAGGAGAGAAAATAACTCGTCTTCTAAGGATTTTAGTTTATACTCATCATATTTACTATCTATAATATTTTGGTTTTCAATTGCTTCAAGAATCTCAGTATATATTGTGTGGGGAAGTTCTTTAGCTGCATTTTCTATAAATGATTTTGAGATTGTTTGGTTGATTGGCTTGTGCAGATTATGAGCTTCATCTACACCAATTAGTGTCTGATCTAATCGAGATCCTATGCTGTAGAAGAATCGTGCAAATAAGGCAGCATTTTCCAAAAAAGGATATGAAGTAATTATGACGTCAGCTTTTTGCATCAGGAAATATGAGAAAAAGTAAGGACAATAACTATCTGAATTTAGACTTGTAAGAATATCATCTTTAGAGATTACGTTGGAAAAAGATTCATACAACCGTTTAACTGATTCTAAAATGTCTTCTGTAGTCGCTCTTTGTGTTTTAGCTTTCAGAGGACATCTCGTTAAGTTACAAATGTGTGTATAAAGCTCACTTGGATAATCTTTTTTCGCTTTCAGACATAATTCGTTTTTACCAAGGAAAGGAACAAATATTGGAAAATTACCAAAATGTGGTTCAAGTATTTCCCAATGTTTTACAATCTGGTTAAAGATGTTTGATAGCTCTCGCAAAAATACATCGATCTGTGCTTTAGTTCTTACGTAAACAACTATTTTCTCATCGGGTTTTTTCAATGCTAATAAAGAAGTAAGAAGTGCTGCTGTTTTCCCTACACCTATCTGTGAAGAAATAAGCAGAGGTTGAGTTGAAGATATAATGGATTGGATGATCTTCTTTTGAGGAGCTTTCATTGTTGTATACGGAAAAAGAATTTTAGCGATCTCCCAACATTCTTCTGCCTTTTCACTAATTTGGGACAATATTTTTCCTTCCTTCTAGATTGTTAAAAATAACTTTTGCTCTTTCTTGTGGAAAGATTTCAATTAATTCCTTGATAGAGAGTTGGTTAACATGTTTTATGCTTTTTGTCTCTAAGAGCGATGAAATACTGATCGCTTCCTGATAGGAGCATTTTGCCAAGAACTGAATATAGATGGCTTTTTTATCATCCTCTTCTTGAGGAGTAGATTCTTGTTCAAACAGAATTTTTCTTCCTTCTGATAACGATTTAGCTAGATTAACAAAAGCCTTTGTACGAGAATTCATTTTTTCTTCAACATTTTTGTTAAAAATAACTTGCTGATTTTGAACTAGCTTCTGCTGAACTTTCTCATCTTTAATTATCTTACCTGCTGATTTTTCTCGATTACGATATTTGTGGAAAACTCTTTCTTCTTGAGATCTATGAGTGATTAGGAAGTAGATTTTTGACTGATTATTTCTAGATTCCAAGAATGTTTCATACTTCGTGGGTGTATTGAAGAAGATTATTGAATCAGCTTTAGTTTTAACATAATGAGATGCAATTATTACATCAATCTCACCAGAATCAAAAATCTGTTTAAGTTTTGATCTTTCCTTTGATTGACTTCTAGGTAGAATTTTGCTTCTTAAACCAATCTCATCTAAGTATTTCGGAAGCTGTTTCAGAATACTCCTATGATTGGCAATTATGTAGAATTTCTTGTAGTTCAGCTTATTTTTCATCTGTGTGATCAGCTGTTCTATTCGTTTAAATTTAGGATGAATTGTTGATTTTGACAAAACAATTAGATTCTCATAAACTTCTTCAAAAACAGGTGTACGGGCAAAATTACTGATTTTTTTCTCAGTTTGATTCTTATTATCTTCTTCCCTTTTTCTTAGTTTGTTCATGTATTCTAAAGCAGCTTTTGGACCTGAAGCTTCAACTAATTCCTTGATTGATATAAAATTGATGAGCTCAATAGCTTTTCTTATCAGTACTTGTTGTTCATCGAAATCACATTTGGCTTTTAAACTTTGAACAAAATTTCGGAAATCCTTTCTTACAGCAAGTGGTTTATCCACTCCTTTAGCTTTGAGAAAGGTTTGATATTCTCTAATATATCGATTAGTTTCAAAACAGAAATTGTACATCTCCTTGTTGATAGGGACAGTGATAATATCTTCTCGAGCTGAAAAAGAATTGCCAGAAGGTAGAATACTAGGTTCAATATATTCTATTTTTGTGATAAGAAGATTGTCACAAACTTCTATCAGGGAATCTGTATCTTGAAATATGTAACTTGTGAAACCAATGTTTCTAATCAAAATATCGTTTTTTCGGAAAATCTCCATTAGTTGAACAGAAGCATGTTTTCCCTTCGAAAGATGAGCATCAAAAAATAGCAAAACATGAAAATCCTTAGGGGAAACAACTTGCCTTAAAATATCATTTTTTAGTAACTGAGGAGTTAGAGCAATTACTTGAGAATCATCATAGAGTCTTTTTCTTTTTTCTACAGATTGTGTAGATATAATGTGTTTCAGAATGCCATCTTGAAAACTCTTACTACTAGAACTAATTTGATCCCAAGTTTCAGCTTTATTTAGAACTAGAGCTATTTTCTTAAAATCATCTCTTTTGTGAAAATAACTAATTAAAACTTCTAAAATAGTGTCGATAGTGAAGCTAGCAGGATAGATGAGTAAAGTGTTATCCTTAACAACTGTTCCAAGTATCACCTGAGTGTAAGTATCGATATTTTCCTTCATATAAGACCCTTTCATCTGATTACTTTCAGAGATGTATTTACACTATAATCCGCAAAATGACTTAAAAAGGGGTGAAAAAAATCATTGTCTTGGACCAATTTTCTAGAAATCCTTTTATCTTCCATTGCAAATGTTCCTTTTATGGAAGAAGAAAAACCTTCGAAACCTGAACCAGTTGAAAAAAAACCTTCTCGTCCAGATTATCAACCTCCAGAACCTCTTCATCCAGAACCTCAAGGTCCAGAATATCAAGGTCCAGAATATCAAGAATACACTTATGCTCCACCTCCTTTAACAGAAGAAGAGCAGATACAAAAGAGAAGAAGGAAAAGACGTCGAATTATAATCATTATCTTAATTGTTTTGGGTGTTTTGGGAATATTAGCTCTTATTGCTATAGGTATAATTTATGCAATAGGTTATTCATTAGCTACAATATGTAATAATATGTGTGCAAGTTGCACTTGTGATTGTGGTTGCGATGAAGCTTGCAGTAATAGTTGTGACAATTGCTGTTCAAGCGGTTGTGACAGTTGTTCAACTAGTGGAGATTCAAGCGGTGGTGGAGCAGGAAACTTAGGTTCTGATCAATCTGTGTCAGTTGATTTCAAAACTTATGCAAAATACCTTTGGGAGTATGTAATGAACTGGTTTAGGAATTTCTTCCTTTAGCTTTCATTATTTCTTTCTTCTTCTTTTCTTCTTCCAGTTTAGAAGCCAAAATTTCATTGATTTTCTTAATTCTAATTTGTGTATTTTTAATAGGTTTACATGGGATTTCAGCTGTATGAAGAGGACAGTCCGCGCAATATTCTAGATTACTACCAACTCCCCTCATTATACCATAAGTAAGATAACCTCCAGCGAGTAATAGGAAAAGAATAAATTGTAACCACCAAATTCTAAGAAATATGACTAATCCCACAAAAGAACCTATCCCAAAACCAGCTATTATTCGAAGAAGGGCTTTGAACCATTTGTTTTTTGGTTTGATGATGAAATGAAAGATTGCTGAGCCACAACCTACGACAAATGTCACAGCAAGTATTATTGGGAACTCTCTGAAAAAAGAATATTCAACCCAATAGATTATGAAGAAAATAATTATTGAAGAGTATAGACTAGTACAACCAACACAGAGCTTCAATTTCCCAAAAGAAAAGTAGTGATTCTTATATTGACTACAGGTTGGGTGATGAGCTAACCTTCTCCAAGCTGTTATCTTCATGATTTCCCGGAATGCATGAAAAGGTGTACTTTTGGAAAGATTCACTTCCTCAGAAAGATAAGGAGTAGTTATTTTCTTTTCCATAATTTCACCTGAAATATAGCTGCAAAGTTTATGTTTTACTAATTATCATACCATTGAGAGATATTTATTATTTTCTAACAGAGATTTTGCAATAATATTAAAAGTATGCTAATTTTAACCTACTTAATTAAAATGTATGATATCATTATCAAAAATGGAAAAATAGTTGATGGAACAGGTGAGAATTCTTACTTCGCTGATATAGCTATATCTGAAGGAAAAATCGTCAAAATAAGTGAGAATATTGAAGCTGAGAGTAACAAAATCATTGATGCTCAGAATCTAGTTGTTTCTCCTGGGTTTATCGATATGCATAGTCACAGTGATTTCAGTATTGTTTTTGACAACAAAGCACAATCAGTAATTACTCAAGGAATAACCACTTCAGTTGTAGGAATGTGTGGAGCTTCGTTAGCACCTATTACTGATGAGAAGTATGATGAATTCAAAAGAGATGTAGAAATAGGCTCTCCTCCCGGTGCTGAATACAACTTGACTTGGAGAACTTTCGCTGAATATCTAGACACGATGGAGAAAGAGAAAATAGCTACAAATATCGTCCCTTTTGTAGGTTTTACAGCTATAAGAATAGCTGGAGGACCAGCTTATGAAAACAGAAAACCGACTGCTGAAGAGATAGTGAAAATGCAAGAATTTGTCGAAGAATCTATGGAAGCTGGTGCTTTTGGATTTTCAACTGGTTTGATTTATGCTCCGCAGGTTTATGCCAAAAAAGAGGAAGTAATCGAAGTTGCTAAAGCAGCTGCAAAATATGAGGGGCTATACTTCTCTCATATTAGGGATGAAGGACCTAAACTAGTTGAAGCTGTAGAAGAATTTATTGAGATAGTTGAAAAATCTGGGTGTAGAGGTGGGCAATTAGCACACCATAAAGCTTCAGGAAGACCAAATTGGGGGAAGACAATCAAAACTCTGGAATTGATCGAGGAAGCCAATAAAAGAGGTTTAGACATTACAGGAGATCAATATCCTTACAATAGAAGCTCAACTTCATTAATCACTACGTTACCTCCATGGGTGCACGAAGGAGGATTAGACAAACTTCTAGAAAGGTTAGAATCAGAAGATAATAGGTCAAAAATCAAAAAGAATCTGATTGAAGAAACAGAAGATGCTGAGAACTGGATGGCTACCATTGGTCCAGAAAACATCTTTATTTCTTCAGTTAAGACAGATTATTGGAAAGATATAGAAGGAAAGCATTTAGTAGAAATAACAGAAATTAAAGGTAAAAAAGATGTCTTTGAAACACTCTTTGATATGATCCTAGAGGAAAAGGGAGAGGTGTGGATAACAATCAGAAGCATGGGTGAAGAGGATATTCATAGAGTGATGAAAAGTAAATATACTATGATTGGTTGTGATGGTATTGGTTATGCTCCAACTGGAATTTTGAGTTATGGAAAACCTCATCCTAGAAACTACGGAACCTTTCCAAGAATAATTAGAAAGTTCGTGAAGGAAGAAAGACTTTTTTCACTAGAAGAAGCGATTAGAAAGATGTCAGGAGCTTCAGCAATAAAACTAGGATTGGAAAATCGAGGATTGCTGAAAGAAAGCTACTGGGCTGATATTACCATTTTTAATGAAGAAGAAATCAACGATGTAGCTACTTTTGAAGATCCTCATCAATTCTCTAAAGGCATAGAATATGTTATTGTAAATGGAGAAATTATACTAGAAAATAGCATACAGAATGAAAAAATTCCTGGAAAAATATTGAGAAAGAGCTAATATAAACATTTTCTCAAATATCTGAAGGTAAAAAAATAAAAAAAAGCAAGAACTAGTTAGAACTAGTTCAGTTTAGACTTTTTCTTACGAATTCCAGTAACAACAAACACTAAAACAAATGTAGCAAGTATCAAACCTGAAACAATAGCAAATTCCCGCACATGAGGAAGTTCATATTCGACATACTCACAATTCGAATGGGTACTATTTCTTGCTCCATCACTTGCTACAATCACATAGAAGTAGTAGCCTTCAGAGGGAAGCACATGGATTTGGGAAGTTGAGCCAGTAGTTACAAATGGAGTTAAACCATCAACAGACCAGATATAGGAAGTCGATCGGTAGACATGATATTCTGTTGCACCATCAACACTATCCCATTTTAAAGAGATACTGCTTGAATCTGTAGGATTGGGTAAAATTGGAGCTAATTCAGGAGCTTCAAGGTCTGGAAATTTCACTTCGACATATTGACAATTGGAATGAGAACTGTTACCAGCATTGTTTTCAACCACAACAACATAATAGTAGAAGCCTTCTGAAGGTAAAGTGTCGATATACTCACTGGAAGAAACAGTAGTAATGGGGACGAGTTCTTCAATTGACCAGATGTAAGAAGTGGAACGATAAACGTAGTAAGTGTTAGCCACAAGTACATCATTCCAATCTAAATAGACAGTAGGAAGTTCAGTAGGGTTAGGGACAATAAAAGCTAGTTCAGGAGGAGGAGGAGGACCTGAGAAAAGTTTGTAGAAAATGTTATAGTCTTCCCACGCAACATGCACTTTTCCTGCAGCATCTGTAGCAAGAGAAGGAAACTGAGAATTCCCTGTACTATCTGAGGACACAACCTCTGTTGTGGTCCATGAAGAGGAAGAAGTGTCCCATCGTTTGTAAAAGATATCCTTATCTGTTCCAGCCCCAGCATAATCAGTATTATCGTACCATGCTATATGAATGTTACCAGCCAAATCGGTAGCTAAAGAAGAACATTCAGAACTACCATTACTTTCGGTGGAAACGACTTCCGTTGTGGTCCATGAGGAGGAAGAAGATTCCCATCGTTTGTAGAAAATGTCTATATCTGTTCCACTCCCAGCATAGTCAGTAAAATCACTCCACACTGTATGCACATTCCCTAAAGTATCGGTAGCAAGAGAAGGATCATAAGAAATAGATGTACTATCTGTGGAAACTACTTCTGTCATTGTCCATGAGGAGGTAGAAGCTTCCCATCGTTTGTAGAAAATATCATCATCTGTTCCAGCACCAAGATCATCTGTAATATCCCTCCACACTGTATGTACATTCCCTGCAGTATCTGTAGCAAGAGATGGACTAAGAGAATCATCTATACTCTCAGTGGAAACCAACTCTGTCGTAGTCCATGAGCAGGTAGAAGCGTTCCACAGTTTGTAGAAAATATCACAATCTGGTCCACTCCCAGCATAATTAGCCCAATCTTCCCACGCAACATACACATTCCCTGCAGTATCTGTAGCCAGAGAAGGAAACTGAGAACCACCTATACTTTCTACAGAAAGGACTTCTGTCGTAGTCCATGAGGAGGTAGAAGCTTCCCATCGTTTATAGAAAATATCATAATCTGTTCCATTCCCAGCATAATCAGTTACATCCATCCACACTATGTGCACATCCCCTAAAGTATCGACAGCAAGAGAAGGGTATCCAGAATGACCTGTACTTTCTGTTGAAACTACTTCTGTCATTGTCCATGAGGAGGTAGAATCTTCCCATCGTTTGTAGAAAATATCTCCATCTGTTCCACTCCCAGCATAATCAGTTACATCATACCACGCTATATGGATATTTCCAGTAGAATCGACTGCTAGAGAAGGATAAGCAGAATAAGCTGTGCTTTCTGTGGAAACGACTTTTCTAATAGACCATTTCCAAGTAGATTGATCAAAGGAATCTGTATTGAATTGATTATTTTCTCCCTCTAGTAGAGCTTGTGTGCTAACTTTGTTAAGCGAAGAAGTGCTTAGTAAAAAACCAATAATTAGAACACTTAGGCTCATAGATAGTTTCTTTTTTTTCTTTTTCATAATATCAACCATTTTATCAATTATCAATTTAATTAAGTTTAAACGGATTTTTCGAATTGTTAATAAT
>JAAFKI010000081.1 GCA_021399345.1 Candidatus Heimdallarchaeota archaeon | reverse complement strand
GAAATAGCTTTTTCAACAGAATCTGTACCAGCTGGTTCTTTGATTATACTTGACCACGCGATAAAAGACTTAGAAGAAGCTTCTGACTTAATCGAAGACTGTGCAGATATGATAAGAAGCATAGTTCTTTTGTAAAATTTAGATTGTGTTAAAGGAGTTAAATAAGTCAATTCTCTCAAAATAATTGAATCTTAAGTAAAGTCTTTGACAAAAAAATCGATTAACTTGTTAAGTTAATTAAAAAGAATGTAATCGAGCTAGGAGATATAACTTGATTTTATACTTCTAACAGGTCCACCGCAATCAGGACATTCTCTTTCTGAAGTTTTAACCTCATAACCACAATATTCACAGAATCGAGGTTTTTTTATACCTGAAGGTTTGTATCCTGGTGCATAAGGACCTATTTTTGAGAATTTCATACTTTGAAGTGAAGAGAAAACAGTCTTTCTCTTTCGAGCAAATGCAATAACCATTGCAGGCATGAAAATGAACATCATAAAACCAATAGTACCGAATAAGATGTAATTTCCTGTCCACAATCTATCTAAATCAATTGTAGGGAATAGAGATGTGAAAATGAAAACTAAACCTGTAACTATACCACCAATAAAAACGAATATTCCAGGTATTACTACATATTTGACTTTAAATTTGCTTTCCTTAGATTCATCAGTCATTTTGATATTTTCTGTGTTAAGATTAATAAAGTTTGAGTAAGATTTCTCGTTGTAAGTGTTTCCTTACATTTTAAAACAGTTTTAGAGTGTATGAACATTATCCACTTTCGTTAGAAGAAAAGTAGTGAGAATGACTGCAGGATTTAGAAAATATTCTCGAATAATCTTTCCAATACTTGTTCTAATTATCTACACAAGTTTAGTTAGTTCTTGAAAGATTATTCCTTGTTCTTTCTTCTCTTGGGAACATGATAATACCATCTAACTGCTAAACTATGAATTGTATATGGTAGAAGTCTCATCAAGAAACTAAAAAGTACGGTATCAGCACCTGTGGTATATCTAGGTTTAGGATGTTTACTCTTAATTACCCTAAGGATTTTCTTAGCAACTTTCTTTGGATCTGTTCCTTTCTGTTCTGCCTTATGCATTATTTGAACAGCTCTTTTAGCATCCAGATCATTTTCATAATCTTTTGCAAATTTCCTGATACTATTCATATCTGTTCGAGTATCTCCTGGTTCAATAAGAGAAACTTTGATATTATCTCTTAAGAGTTCAATTTTCAAAGCATCAGTATAAAGAGATAAAGCAGCTTTAGATGCGCTATAAGATCCTTGAAAAGGGATAGCAAGTCGACCAGCAAAAGAGCCTACATTAATGATTTGTCCTGAATTTTGTTTGATCATAAAAGGAACAATTTCTTGAATCATTCTATGCACTCCAAAGAAATTTGTTTCGAAATTCTCTTTCAGTTGTTCAATGCTGATATTTTTTAGTGCACCACAAAGAGCATATCCTGCGTTATTGATTAGAATATCAATCCTTTTTTCTTTTCTTATTAATTCTTTAACACATTCCTTTACAGAATCTTCATCATTAACATCGAGCTGAATAGGTTTGTATGGAGTTTTTGGAGCATTTTCTAAGGATCTGGAGGTTCCGTAAACTATGTATCCCTTAGTTTGCAATAATTCAGCTGTAACAGTACCTATACCACCAGAAGCTCCTGTTAATAATACAACTTTCTGTTTCTTCCTTAAAGACATTATGTGGTTCTCTAACCGCACTATGTTTTAAGTTTTTCAAAAAATAGATTTTTTTATCCTTCTTTGATTGGTCCTTTACATTTAGGACATTCTCTTTCCTTTGAACTCACTTTATAGCCACAATATTCACAAAGGAAAGTTCTAGATCTACTTGATGTTTTCTTTGTATAGCTTGTAGTTGTATAGGGTGCAGTTCTAGCATCAGAACCGGTTGGACCACTAAACATCCCTTTTCTTCCTCTGCGTATACCTGTAAAGAAACCTACTATCATTAATACCATCGAGGAACCAACAACACCAAAGAATATACCACCACCAATACTAGAAAATTTCCATCCAACATCAAAATCAGTAGAAACAATTGCGACAACGAACATAGATATAGCTGTTAAGAAAGCAGCTACTTCGAGAATTATTATGAAAGGAATCAATCTTTTTAGCTTAGATTTCTTTTTAGGGTTTTGTTCAGCAGTTAGTTCAGAGTTCATCAAAGTAATATGTATAATTAGACTTAATAAGATTTAGCAAAAAACATCACAGCTGACTTTCTGAAATGAATGTTGTTGAAATTCGTCTTCCCCATCAATTACTTCAAATCTCAATATTTCGTTATTTTTATCTGTAATGAATTAACAAGAAAGATAAATGGTTAAGTTTTAAAGACTTAGTGTTAACCAAGATATTAAGGAATACAAGAACTGTTGGTGGAATGTATGTCTGAAAAAAAAATACTAATTTTCTATGGAACCAGATACGGTGCCACAGAAGGAGTGGCAGGAAAAATAGCTGAATTAGCAAGAGAAAATGGTCTTCAAGCTGAAGTATACAATCTCAAAGACTTACCAGATGACAAAATACCTGATTTCAATAACTATGATGGAATTCTTATTGGATCAAGTATAAGGATTGGGCAATGGACAAAAGGTGTTAAGAAGTTTGTAGGAAACAACAAAGATCAATTAAATTCCTTTAAAGGTAAGAAAGGATTCTACGTTTGTTCGGCCTATGCTGCAGATCCAGATTCCTATGATAGAGTGAAAGTTGAATATACTAAAGATGCGTGTGAGAAATTAGGCGTAGAGAAACTTGATTTGTATGATGCCTTTGGTGGATTGATGGACTTCTCTGAAACATCCAGAATGGGATGGTTAGATAAGAAATTATTGAAAGTAGCTGCAAAAGTAGCTAGTGGAGAAAAAGCTGAAGACGATTCTTATAGCGATCTAAGAGATTGGGAACAAATCGAAAATTTTGCACTGGAGTTCTTTAAGATACTCTAGTCATTCTTACTCTTTTTTTTCGAAATCAATCGATACAGAATTGATGCAATAGCGCATACCAGTTGGTTGAGGACCATCATCGAATAGATGTCCTAGGTGTCCCCCACAATTTTTGCAAAGGACTTCTATTCTGCGCATACCATTGGATAGATCCAGTTCTTTCTCAATATTCTCTTCTATCTCTGGTTCAAAGAAGCTGGGCCATCCACAACCTGAATCATATTTTGTTTCTGAGGTAAAAAGTGTAATTCCACAACCTGCACATTTGTAAATACCTTTCTCTTTGTGATCCCAGTATTCTCCTGTAAATGGTTGTTCTGTGCCTTTAAGACGTAAAATGTTGTATTGTTCTGGAGTCAATTTAAGCTTCCATTCTTTATCGTTTTTAGCTTCCTTGCGTTCCATGATGATTAACTCATGAACTAGAAACAATTAAAACTACGTATGCAACAAAATATACAATGGCAGAAGAAGATAGAGTAAAAGACAGTTCCGCTAGATACATTCAATTTGATGTAATTGATTTGTTGGATTCTGTTCAACTTAAACCAGCAGGAATTCTGAGTATATTCAAACCGTTGATGGTTTTTACTATTCCTGGATTGGTTGTAGCTATAATAACAGGTTTCTTCATGGATACGATTCTTGTTTATGTTGTCTTTGCAGGAAGTTTTGTATTTATAGGCTCAGGTTTAATGTTTGCCATAGCTTCAGCTATAACAAGAATCTCAAAGGATAGGAATACCTATATTTTCACAAAAAACGGTATGAGAATTCAATCTAGAAAAGGAGAAGAGAGACAAATTAAATGGGAAGAAATTTCTGATGTTGAATTTATTGGCAAAGGGGAAGGAAATAGAATACAGAGAATATGTATAGTAAAAACAAACAAAGAAGACATCACTATTCGATTAAACAAGTTTACAGAAACCACTGAAGATACTTCAAACCCAGATGCCATAATTGACATTATATCTCTATATTTTGAAGATAAGAAAAAGAATTGAAATGTTGAAATTCATTCAGAGATTGTTATCTTCTCTTTTTGTTTTGTAGCTAGAATAAATGCTGCAATGAAAACAATTATCAGCACACCTCTAATTATCTGAAAGTTTCAATGAAGAAATAGGTTTGATTGAAGAGTCTCTCATGTTTGTAAGAAAAGAAGCTATGAAAAAGAAAAAATAGATTTTTGTTAGAATAGAAAAGAAATATAAATGTTACAACAACTAAATATCTGTGATTATTCGCTCTGAGAATACTAACTATGATGAAAATTATGAAGTGGATTTCCATTTGAAGAATTTCGTCAATAGAGTTCTCATGCGTCTAAATTCTATTTTGGAATATTTAGTCAATAATCATCCTGATTTTTTCTTACCTTATATCAGAGCTTTGGGGAACAGACTTTCAAAAATAATAAAACAAGAAGAAGAAGTTTCTTCTGCTCTATCAGCACTTCTGAGAAATTATAGATTGAAAGAGAAAGATGGTAAGATGCTTCTAGTTGATTTCTTTAGACTCTTGAGAAATAAGATGATTGAAGTGACAAAGATTTCTCTCAATCTTCACAAGTATTATGAAGGAAAATCTGTCAGAAGGATGAGAATCACACTTTTCGATAAAATGCGGGGAAGTATGATTCCTCAGTATTTGATGGCTGTTACACTCAAAGAAATAATGCCAAGAGAAGAAGCTTCAGAGTTTTTCAAAAAATATGTCGATTCAGAATATGAAATTACAGAGACAAGACCTCCTCCTTTAACAATGGTAGAAGAAATATTAGACCTCTATGAGAGAGAGAGTGATAAAACACATGATTTCACTACTTTCAAAATTCAAGAAGGGAAGATGGGGATGAAAATTACTAGATGCATGAGCGAGGAAGCTTTGAAATCTTTTGACAAGGATTTTGAAAGAGAATTTGCATACATAATTGAATGTTATCCTGATTTTCATAGAACTAAAAGGATGAATGAAAAATTTATATTAACTAGGGAAAGGTCAATAATGATGGGGAATTCCTATTGCGATTTCTGTTGGAACGATAAACGATTTGTGGAAAAGATAGAACATCCTAATAAAGAGTTTTGGGAGAAGATTTAATCAAAATTTTTTCGTTACATGCTGTACTTTATGAATGACCCAGTGCGGGAGAAACAAGATACTATGTCTGAATCTCCTGCTAAATACGATGTTATAATTATTGGATCTGGAGTTGGCGGTTTATCCGCAGGCCTTACCTTACAAACTCTTAGACCTGAATTAAATACTTTAATTCTTGAGCAACACAATGCCCCAGGTGGTTATATTAGTGGATTTAGAAGAGAAGGTTACTACTTTGATTCAGGCGCAGAAGGTTTAGTATTTGCCGGAGAAAATCAAAACTTTAGAAAAGCAATAGACGGACTTGGTGTTAAACTTGAGTATCTACCAATTGATCCCATAGAAGTTCTTCACTATGAAGATAAATCAATTGCTCTCTATCCTGATCCGGATAAATATCAACAAGAGCTTATCAGAAATTTTCCTGATAGTGAGGACGAAATAGTAAAATTCTTTGAAATCATAATAGCTTTACAAAAAGAGTATGACTCTTCTATAAAGGATGGTTTGGAGCCTTCTTTTAGAGAATTAGTAAAAATAGTTTTTCGTCGTCCTACAATGCGAAAATTGGCTTTGAAATCTTACAAAAAATTCTTAGAAGACTCCTTTAATGATCCAGAATTAATCAAAGTACTTGCGATTTACAGTCTATGGTATGGTATACCTCCTGAAGATATAAAAGCGGGATCTGCAGCTGTAACGTTCTTTACTCCAATCTTTAATGGGCATTATTATCCAAAAGGTGGGATGTTTGCTTTTGCTCAAGGCTTAACTGAAACATTTGTTGAACGTGGAGGAGAAATACAATACAAAAAGAGAGTAACTCAGATTCTTACTAGGAGAAGAAAAGCTATTGGAGTAAGATTGAAGGATGGAACTGTAATTCATGGGAAATGGATAATTTCAAATGCTGATCTCAAGAGGACAGTTTTTGAATATGTTAATATGAAAAAGTTTCCTAATTCCTATCTTGGAAAAGTGCTTAAAAAAGATCAATCCGTATCTGGTTTTGCTGTATTCTTAGGTTTGGACAAAGAGCTTGAAGGCTATCCTTCTCACATGGCTTATAACGTTGATGCTGAAAAACTTATTAAAAATACCTTAAATGGTATCTTTGATCCCAAAGAAGTACTGATTAGAATACCTTCAAAAATAGATCCCGATTTACTAAATGAAGGTAAATCCTCTGTTATCTTATTATCATTTGCTCCTTATAACTGGGCTCATAAATGGAACAAAAATGATCCTGAAAAGTATAAGAGAACAAAAGAGAATTATGCTGATATGCTAATTAAACTTGCTGAGAACCTGATTCCAGACTTATCAGAACATATAACTCTAAAACTAGTTTCAACACCATTGACATTTGAACGATTTTCGCTAAATACCCAAGGAGCATGGTATGGTCCAAAAATGGGAGGATTAAATATCAAGATTCAACCACCAATAAGGAAGCTTTTTCTTGCTGGTGCAAATATAGACGGAGGTGGAGTTCCACCTAGTTTCTTTTCAGGCATGAATGTAGGAAAACATATCAGTAAAAGATTCAAACCATGGCAAAGAACAGCCAGAATTATGTTCCCCCTAATCTCCTACTTCACTAATAGATCTAAAATGAAAGTTCTACTAAATCCTTCGAGAATAAAATAAATAATCCAGAAAGATAACTAAGAAAGGTTAGTAGGTAAAGATGTGACCATTAAGGTAACCGATTGCTTTTGTTTCGACCTTTCTAGTTCTTTCTCTGTAAATTTGTTCGTATTTGTTTTCAATTTTTTCAGGTTTAACTTTTTCTGCCATTTTTTTTGCACCTATGTTAACTATAACTGGCCACTTCAATTAAGGGCAGTGGGGAAAAGTGAACACTTAGTGACCATCATGAAAAATTTGATTTATAATTTGTTCTCTATCTAACAATCTTTAAGAGACCTGTACTCTGGAATTAATGAAATCTATTTCCAAATAATTAAATAGAGCCAAGGTTAATTCTTCTTAATGGAAGATAATAAAGGTAAAACAGAAGCTTACAAACAGCGTCGTTACGAGGACAGACAAGATCTCTCTGGTGAACACAAATATAGTGATATCGGTCAACTAATTTTCTTAGCTCTTTTCTTCGTTTTGTGGGGAATAGATTCCCTTTATCTTCAGTTTTCGACATTTCTAACGAGATATATCCCAATTTATGTCAGTGCTCCAATAGGCGGTTTAATACTTCTTCCCGCATTTATCTGTGCTTACAAGGGTTTGCAACAGATCTTCAGAGAAGTTAGGGATCCTCCTGAAGTTATTAGGACTGGAGTATTCAAATATACAAGACATCCTATTTATTTAGGAGCCATTCTTCTGTATTTAGGACTTACAATTATCACTTTATCATTAGCTTCCTTGGGTTTACTTGCGATTATTGTTATTTTCTATGACTTCATCGCCTCACATGAGGAAAAACTGCTAATAGAGCAATTTGAAAAAGAGTATGAACAATACAAAAAGGATGTTCCAAAATGGATTCCAATACCTAAATTGGGGAAAAACAGATAGTAACAGTCTATTATTTATAGACAAGAATTTTATTTTTGAAAAACAATATTATAGGCATGCTGACAATCCTTTTGATACCTTCTTTGGTCAAATAATATTTTTCTGCATTAAATTTATATGTTAAACAGTCAACAGAGCATGAAAATGAGTCAAGATGCTGAAAAACTTGTTGAGGAGGGTATAGAGTTTTATAAGAAGGGAGAAAAAGACCAAGCCTTTACCAGTTTTAGCAAAGCTGTAGAACTTGATCCTTCTAATGCTCGAGCTTTAGGTAACAGAGGGAGGATGTTCTTCGATCGAAACAAATTTGGTAAAGCTCTCGTAGATCTCAAAAAAGCTATTGAACTTGACGATAGTAATTTTCTGTTTCATCATAATTTGGCAAACGTATATTTCAGTACAAAAAAGTTTGATTATGCAATAAAGAGTTATGAAAAAGCAATTGAACTTAAAACTGATTATGCTTGGACATATGAAAATATAGGTGTAATTTATTATCAAAGAATGGAGATGGAAAAAGCTCTAGAGTATTTTGACAAAGCATTACAATATGATCAATCTGAAGGTCAATTTTTCCATAATAGAGGTGGCGCAAGAATGCATCTCAAAGATTACGATAAAGCTATCTATGATTTTGAGGATGCGATTAAACTCAATCCCAAAAACAGTTGGGCTCATGCTAATATAGCAATAATTTATTCAGAACAAGAACGATTGGATGATGCTATCAATTTTCTTTATGAAGCGATAGAACTAGATTCTTCAAATAATGTTTTTTATAAAACACGATCCGATGTTTATGCTAAAATGGGTAAATTTGATGAAGCTCATAAAGACTATGAACAAGCTAAGAAGCTAGGGTATAAGTATCCTAAAGCAGGTTTTATACATAAGAAAATAATTCCTTTCATTAAACTTACTTTCAAGAATTACTGGTTAACACTTTCATTTATTGGAGCATACATTGTTACTTTCATAGTCATCTTTTCTATGAATGGAGGGTATGAAGCTCTCTCAGCTCAGAATAATAGCGTAGTTGTAAATAGTGGGATTTGGCATATTTTTGCAGGCGTTTTCTACACCTATGGTTCATCATTTTTAGATGATATTAGTTTTCTATCTTCTATACCAGGATTGCAGATTTATTCTGGAATTATCGTTCTGATAACCTTTCTATGGTGTTTGTTTGTTTATGGTAGAAGGATGGAGAGAACTTTTCCAAAATGGGTACTTCCTACACTATATCTTGGCTTTGGTTTCCTAGGAAATGCAATGTTTTACTTACTTAGTCCAAATCAAACTTTTTGTTTAAGCAACTTAAGTGCAATCTGGGGATTAGCAGGGTTAATCATAACAGATACTATAATTCGAATGAAAGGCAAAGGAGAAGGATTTGAAGCAATAGGATCTTTTCTAGAATTTTTGGAAGGGAATATGGATTTCTTTAGTGGAATAATTATGGTGATAATTAGCTCAGCTCTATCACAAAATGGATGGCACTTCTTTATTGGAACTGGGATAACTTTCAGTCTAGGAATCTTGGTTGGTCTATTTACTGGATTTAGATCAATTAAGAAAACCAAGAAGAATATCTAACCATATTTCACGTTTTCATCTTTTTGTTCAAACTCAGACGGTCTTTTAATAAACCACTTTTGATTGAAGTTTGAGTCAGATAAATCCTTCCAAACTGTCTGACGAAAATTCTGTAGAAGTTTGTATCTATTTAGAACAATCTCAGGTAAATTCATTGTAACCAAATTGTAATTCAATTGGTTAAATATAATATTTTTGAAAAATCGAAAATTGGGGGGGGGTAAGATCAATTTTCAAATGATTTGCTTTATTAAAGTCCATGCACAATTTATCTTAGAAATGCACACACATAGACATCGATATAGAACAAGTGGTATTGCTTCGATAATGTTCTTATTATTAGGGATTGCAATTTTTCTAGGGGTATACACAGGTTACCTTAGGATTTGGAATTGGCCAATCATTATGATAGGGGTTGGGATATTTATCTTCATTATTTCTGCTTCCTCCAACTCTAGGAGGAGAAGAATACAGCAAAGGTCGGGTTATCAGACTCAACAAAGAACAAATGAACCATATGTACCTACAAAGAATCCTTTCTTTGAGAGAGAAGAGAAGGAATATGCAAGGCAACAAGAAATAACTTTCAGAACTAATAATGAACTGATTTTCTGTTCCTATTGTGGGATGAAGATGCAACAAAAAGTAAGATTCTGTTCAAACTGTGGAAATCAGTCGGAATAGTCTTACTTCTTTCTATTGATTAAAAAGTTAGATGGAAAGATAAGGGATTTTAAAATCAGCTACAATCCTAGTCTCTTTGCAACGTCTTCTATTTTAAATTTCATAAGATATACGAAAAAGTAGATTGGTTTAAAACCTAGTTTTTTAAATATAAAATATATAGATAAATCTAAATGAGGATTAAGAAAAACCACTATAGAAAGGCTGTTTTGTTTCTGTTCTTCTTAATATTTCTTTTCTCTGGTTTCCTTCTCAGTCCTGCGGATATTTTAGCAGAAGACAGCTACCCTTCAAGTGTTATTTTATTTATAGGAGATGGAATGGGTTTAGAGCAGATATACTTTGGACAATTAGTTGAATATGGTTTAGCAGATACCTCAAGTATTCTTTCCTTTCCTTACAACACTACTGTTTCAACAATTAATTTAGAAGGTACTACAACAGATTCTGCTGCTGCAGCAACAGCTATAAGCACAGGTGTAAAAACCCTAAATGGCCGCATAGCTACCAACTGGAATGCTGAAATGGATTTAACCACGATTCTTGAAATAGCTCAACAGAATGGATATGCTACAGGACTTGTAGCAAATTGTCATTTAACCCATGCAACACCAGCTGCATTTGCAGCTCATGATTCCAGCAGAGGTCATTATCAAGCTATAGCAGAGGATTTTTTTCAAGCCAATGTTTCAGTCATGCTTGGGGGAGGATATGGAGAAAGTTATATTGGTAATTACATCTCGGATTTTGTAGACCAAGGGTATGAGTATATTGTGAATAGAACAGCTCTTGAAAGTGTAACTAATACGCCTGTTTTAGGATTATTTGCTAGTGGATCCCAACCACCACTTCATACTATGTTAGAAAATTCTACAATTCCAACTTTGAGTGAAATGACTATCAAAGCAATAGAATTACTTAATGCCACAAATCAACCATTTTTCCTAATGGTTGAAGGATCTCAGATAGATTGGGCAGGGCACGATAATGACCAAATATATCTTGCCCATCAAATTATCGAATTCGAAAAAGCAGTTAGATATGTTAAAACGCTGGCAGAACACAATTCAGATTGGCAAGTTCTAGTAACAGCTGATCATGAAACTGGAGGATTTTCAGTAGAGGATTATTCTTTTCAAACTGGAATTCCTTTAGAAACTGATTCTTTCGCAGAAAAACAAGCTAAACGAACAGCTAGAGCACAAGAAATAGAAGTAAATTGGAGTACTTTAGGCCATACAAATACAAGGATAATTCTGGCTGGGATGGGCCCCTATACAGAACAAATACAAAATGCTGATCATCATGTTGATACTTTCTCAATAATGCGTCAAGCAATTGATGGAGAAACAGAACCAGTTGAAAGTGGTTATTACAAGGGTTTTCTACCTATTTATGTTAAGTATCTAATTGGTTTGTCTAGTGCAGCAATAATTGGTTCAGCATCATACATGATAATGAAAAGGATCATTAGGAATAGAGAGAGAAAAACTTGACATATTCAGCTTCTAATATCTATTTTCTTCTTTTTCCTTTTTCTTTAAACTTATTAACCAGTAAAATCTCTATGTACATTTAGAAACATAATTGATAATAAAGTTATCAAATGTAATAGGTGATGATTGTTGTTTAAAAAAATCAAAGATAAAACCCCTAAACCCCCTGAAGTAGAAATACCTAAGAATCCTATAGATGAAGGGATGATTTCAGAAATCAAACGAGTAATAGAGGATTATATTCCTCCTTTTATACAAGATTACAACGAAAAGATGCAAGAACTTGTCAGAGAGAAATATAAGAAGATTGCCAAGCTCAAAATGGAACAAGAGAAGGAAAAGAAAAAGAAAGAAGAAGAAACTGACGATGAAAAGAAGAGCGAAATTCAAGTGACAATCGAAGCACTTGATGTAGAAATAAACGGCAGAATAATCGAACTTGAGCATGATAATCTAAATGTTGAAACTCTTAAAGAGCTTGGAATGGACCATATTAAAGGTGCTATAACCAAGGTTATCATGGGTGCAGTAGGACCAAAAATTGAGGAAAAACTACCTTCTAAAGAACCAATTAGAGAAAAAGCAATGGAACTTGCAGAGAAAGCTATTGAGAAAATAGTGGATGAAGCAGTTTCTAGAATAGAAGATCAAATCAGTACTATGATAGCAAAACTCTTAGTAGAAGAAAAGGAAGTTGCTGAAGCTGTTGAAGTTATTGTTGAAGAAGTAACAGAAGTTGTAGATGAAGTGACAGAATTTGTTGAAGAAGTATCTGAAGAAATTGAGGTTTCTGAGGAATTTGTAGAAGAAAAGGTGATAGAGATTGTTGAAGAAGTTACTGACGTTGTAGAATCGGTTGTTACTGAACCTGTTGCAGAATCTGCTGAAGATGTAGTCGAGGTTGTAGAAGTTGTTTTTGAACCTACTGTAGAATCTGTAGTAGAACCTGTTGAAGAAACCGTCCAAGAAGTATTTGAGGATTCCGTGATAGATGTTGTTGAAGAAAGAGTAATTGATCTTGTTAAGATTAAGAACGATATCGTAGATGCTACTCTAACTAAGTATAGATCAAGAATTGAAGCAAAATTGCCATCTGATGTTCAAGCTCAAGAGGAAGCCCTAGAAATATTCAGACAAAGGATAGAAGAAATCGTTGATGAGACAATTGCTCGAAAGAAAAAGTAAACTAGAGAGAAATACACTCTCTTTCAATCATTTTTTTTGATTTGAATGACATTAAATCGAGTATTGCATTTTTCGGAATTGTTTCACTTAGTGAAACGATTGTTTTTGTAAAGTTATATAGGTTGTTTCACCCATGATTTCTTGGTGATTATGTGAAAAAAACTCACTCGATGATAACAATTGGAATCTTAGCGGTTCTTCTTGGGTCTATGGCTGTAGGTCTGGCTTTTTCAGCTGATGAGTTAGGTTTTCTTTCTGTAAATAATAAGAATCCTGATTATGTCAATCTTGCTGAAGCCAACCTGAATGAAACGAATATTGAAGATTTGCTACAGACAATTCCTGAAATACAGGAGTTTCTGAGTCAATTTGAAGAAGTAGAGCTTTATCTCTGGTTTGATGGAGAATATGAGGTTTGGTATGCTTTTTACTTTGTAATAGATGATTACATGAGCTATGCCTTTGTGGTAATAGATGATACAAATGCAGAAATACTAACAGTTGAGACAGTTATTGCTTCTGAGGATACAAATTTAACTGAAACAGAAGTACTGAATATTGCCCTTTCTAACGATGTAGTTCAAGAGTTTATTACAGCTCATCCTGATTATGGGGTCTATGTTTATTATGATTACTTCCAAACATGGTTTGTCGATTTCTATGATGAGTACTATTATTCATGGTGCAGTGTAGTTATCGATGATTTAACAGGTGATGTAATAGAAGTATTTTCTTCTGAAGATCTCTATGATACCAATCTTTCAGTAGATGAAGTTGTAGATATTGCTCTGACAGACTTAGATGTTCAACAATTCATTGCTGACAACCCTGATTATGAGATGTATGTTTATCTCACAGAATTTTACGATACCTTTGGAACAGATCCAGTAGAACCATTCCCAGTTTATGAAGGTCTCACTTGGATTGTAGGATTTTATTCCCTTGACTTTATGGACTGGATTGAAGTCAGTATAGATGACGAAACTGGAGAAATAATCGATAAATGGATGACAACTCCAGCAACTAAAACTGAATCAGAAATATACTCTATAGCTAATAGTACAGTAGAAGTAGAAGAATTCTTAGCACTCTATGATGATGTTATATGGGATCTATGGTATGATGGTTTTGGAACATGGTATGTCTGGATTTGGTCAGAAGTACAATGGGATGCATATGTTTTCATAGAAATTGATGACTTGACAGGTGATATACTTTACATTGAACAGTATCTACCTATTCCACCAGTACATGAAGAAAGCGAGGTTTTAGCTGTAATTCTTTCACTACCTGAAGTGATAGATTTCATGAATAACTATCCTGATTATCAGATGTGGATCTATTTCTTTGATGGATTCTGGTACGTAGATGTCTATAGTGAAGCCCTAGAAGGTGGTCTTTGGATTATAGTAGATGATTCAGATTTGAGCGTGTTCGAAATCGAAAGTTATGTATTCGATTTTCCAGTAGAACCTCCACTTATCTGATTATCTCTTCTTCCATTTTTTTTGATGTGCAGTTTCAAACACAATGAAATAAATATAGCTAGCTACTTAGTAAATAATTAGAACAAACTAGAAGAAAAAAAGAAGTGTTTTTATGAGCAAGAAAAAATCAGCCCTTTTACTTATCCTATTGACTTTTCTTGTTTTGCCAAATTTCTCTGCCATATCAGGAGAACCAATATCTGGAAATGATAATTATGTGGTTAATCAGACTAAACAAACCGCTATTTCAAAAGCAGATCTAATGATTAACACGTTTTTGCTTATTGGTAGTATGAATCTAACCATTGAATATATCCAGATTGAAGAAAATTCCACTCGTTTTATAGATTCCATAGAGATTAAAGGAAACGCAAGTGATGTTTCGGTTGTTGATTCATTAAAGAATAATCTTCTTTTGGGATTCAGTTTCAATGAAACTACAGATACAACCCTAATCATCTTTCAGTTGCAGAGAGCATTAAATCTAGGAGAAAAATATTCAATCTCAATTAATTGTATTATTCTAACTAAGGAAATAATCCAAAACAAAGTACTAGATTTTGAGATTAATTGGACACAAACAGTTTCAGTTTTTTCAGCTACAGTGTATCTTGAGAAGTATTTAGTACTGTTATCCACCACTCCTCCACCTCAAACTACTAGTGTGATTAACCAGCGAATCAAGATGACTTGGGATACAATCATGTTAGATGATTTTTACCTATATATTGAGTTCAAGGCTTCCTTAGCTTATGAGGTCATATCAGTTAATCCTACAATTTGGAATGTAGGAAATGTATCTCGAAGCTCTAAACCAATTAAACAAACGTATACAATTAGGAATTTATTGAATACTTATGTAAGGGTTGATGTGGTAAATAATAATTCTTGGATCAATATAGTAAGTTCAATCCTTTTGAGTCCTTATGAAGAAGAAGAGATAACTGCTGAACTTGATATTTCAAAGACTGGTTCCTTCCAAAACCTGCTCTTTTTCTCAACTAATATGAGTATTCAAGAAATTGTTTGTAGTGTATCAGTCAATGTAGAAAAAACAACTAATCCTTGGACAATTGCAGGATTAATTGTAGGAGTTTCATTATTTGCTTTAGCAGGATTAGCCTTCTACATGTTTGCTCAGATGAAACCAGTTGAAGAAGTAATAGAAGAAAAGAAGAATCATGAACAGATTAAGCAGTTGAAGATAGAAAAGCTTGAAGGTTTTCTAAATGAGAATGAGCTATTAGTTGTTAAGCAGGTTATGGATAAACCCGGGATAAGCCAAGCCCAAATAGTCAGAAACACTGGTATTTCCAAAGCAACTCTTTCGAGGATAATTGGGAAAATGGAAAGAAAAGGTATGATAATCAAAAAGAGTGTAGGAATGTCCCATCAGCTATACATTGACAAGGAATCTTCTTTCTTCAAATATGCAAAGAAGTGAATAAACTTTTTTTAATCAATATTCTTTCTAACAATAAAATCTCGATTCTCTTGTTTTATCTGTTCTCTCAAGAGATCTACAATGGGTTTAGTATGTGTCTTTTTGTTGTTTTCAAGGTTAACATATGTAGAGTTTTTCATCAGCTTTCCAATTTTCTGAGTAACATCAGCTTCGTGCATTTTGTCTTTTTCAGCTGCAATCAATAGAATGTCATTATCCACTCGCTCATAAACACTCCACCACTTCCAGTACAAGAAATTCAAAGCAACATTTTTCCATTTCTTTGATTGTGCTTCATTCATAACTCGTATATATTTTGCTGCTTGTTCAGGTGACTCCGATTTACTTTTCTTAAGCCACCCCTTAATTAATGGTTTAAAGGGGGGCATGAACCAGTGAGGGAAAAATGGCACAAGATAACGGATTAAAGGAGGTAAATCTATTTGTATTGCTGGAGCGACTAATACATTAAGACAAGAATCAAACTTATTATTTCCAAAACCATCAGCTAAAACAGTTGCACCGAAACTTGAACCAAATAGAACAAGCTTCTGAGGATCTAATTCCAGTTTTTCAAGTACCTCTTTAACATCAGAGGAAAGTCTATCTAAATTGTTTTTTGTCCCTCTTGCTAGTTTGCTTGAGCCCTTTTCTCTGGTTTCAAGATATATGATATCAAAATCTTTCATAGCTTCAAGAAGAACATCCTCCCAACCCAAAACAACTGAACCCCATCCTGCTACCATAAACAGAGTATATCCACTCCTTGTATTTTCTGGAGCAAAAGTCTTCAGTACTCTAAGTTGTGTTGAATCTGACATAGTGAGCAATTCCTCTTCGGCTATGTCTTCATATCTAGAACGCATAAAAGCTTCATATTTATTTTTTGTTTCAACAGCCATGATTGTTAGATGCTAGAAACAAGATAAAAATAAAAAGGTTACTCTACAATATTTGATTTTCTTCATGAAAAGAGTGTAGAAATGTCTCATCAGTTATACTTTGACAAGGAATCTTCTTTCTTCAAATATGTAAAGAAGTGAATAAACTTTTCTTTTAGTCAATCTTCTTTCTAACAACATAATCTATATACCCGTTATTAAGAACCATATCTGGATATTTTAAACTAAATTTCCTGGTTTCCTTATATATTATTTCGTGGTTTTCAAAGTAGTGATCAGCTTCATCTTCTTTATGACAAGAATGTAAAATTTCCTCATCTTCTATTGACATCCAGAATTCTCCTGGATTTCTCTCCTCTCCATAGACTGATGTGTCACCCATTTGCCATATGAAATTGACATAAAGCAAACCATCCTTTTTTAAGACTCTCAGCATTTCTTCAATAGCTTTTTTCATATCTGCTCTATTCATATGAAAAATTGTATTATAAGAAAAAACACATCCAAAAGATTCATCCTCAAAAGGAATCTCTCTCATATCAGCATTTACTATATTTAGATTCAAGTTATTTGATTTAGCAAATTCTTCAGCTAATTCTATCCTAGAATCATCAATATCTATTCCAGTTGTTTTATAACTTCGAACATTGAAAAGAGCAAGTGGCGGTCTTCTACCTCCTGCACCACAATCTAATACTGTTTTTTCAACAGGATAAGTTTCGATAATCCGAAAGAATCTTGTTATCTCAGAAGGAAAATTTACTGTAATCATCTGATTATTGCTCTTAAAAACGTTGATAAATATTTCGTACAAACCTTCTATCTTATAAGATAAACTTTTGTCAAGCAAATACATTAAATAGAAACGAAATTTAGCTTTACTTGATAAAAAATGGTGAAGGTAACCAAATTCTATGGAACAGCTTGGTGTTCCGATTGTAAGATCTCTAAATCTTTTCTGAATGAGCATCTTATTGATTATGATTATATCGATATTACTGAGGATGAAGAAGCAGCGAAATTTGTTGAAAAAATCAACGATGGCAAGAGAAAAGTCCCTACTATAGAATTCTCAGATGGCACCTATCTTGTAGAACCCTCAAATGCTGAACTAGCAGAGAAACTAGGATTAATTTCAAGACCTTCTAAAGCATCATACGATATCCTCATAATAGGTGGCGGACCTGCAGGACTAACTTGTGCTATTTACACTGCTAGAGAAGGCATGGATACTGTTGTTATTGAAAAAGGCGCATTAGGAGGAAGGATGAATTATACTGAAAGAATAGAAAATTATCCTGGTTTTCCTGAAGGTTCCAGTGGTGAAGATCTCTCTTTAACTTTTGCTAAACAAGCTGAAAGGTTTGGAGTAGAAATGCTCAAAGCTACACTAGCTACAGATATTAAAAGAGAAGATCAAGACTTTGTGGTTACAACTTCCAATGGAGATATAATCAACGCAAAGACAGTAGTTATAGCAACAGGAACTGAATATAGAACTCTTGGGGTTGAGGGTGAAAAGGATTTACTCGGTTATAAGATCCACTTTTGTGCAGTTTGCGATGGACCATTTTTCAAGGATAAGAAAGTTCTAGTAATAGGAGGAGGAAATTCCGCTCTTGAAGAATCTCTCTTCTTAGCTCGCTTTGCATCAGAAGTAACTGTTGTTGAGATAATGGATGAACTAACAGCTTCTAAGGTTATTCAAAAGGAAATCTCGAAAAATCCTAAGATAAAGACTTTGACCAGTTACGAAACTAAAGAGTTCCTTGTAGGAGAGAAAAAGCAACTTGAAGGAGTAAGGCTTTTTGATAGAGCTAATCAGAAAGAAGTAATTCTCAAGCCTGATGGGGTGTTCATGCTAGTAGGACTGAAGCCTACTGTCAAAATTGTTGAAAATCTTGTGGATCTAGATGAAAGAAGGTTTATTAAAACAGATGCAAAAATGATGACAAGTGTTCTAGGAATATTTGCTGCAGGTGATTGTCGAAGCAGTTCAACTTGGCAAGTTGCTTCTGCTGTTGGCGAAGGTGCTAT
>JAAFKI010000080.1 GCA_021399345.1 Candidatus Heimdallarchaeota archaeon | reverse complement strand
TACCCCGCCCACATCTTCATACAAAGATGCTTACGGTTCGCTTTTGGATGGTTGTTGGATGTAGACCCGAGGATCACCGTGAAGCGGTGCATATCTACAATCCTTCATAGTAGAATCTACGTCACACTATATAAACACCAAAAAATGTACAAAAAGTTTCTTATATTAAAAGTAAAAATGAAGATTACCCAAACAAATATAAATTCCATTCTGATTTTTTTTTCATTCAGTTGGGGTACAAATGGCAAAAGACCAAACCACCGACACTAACGATGTAAAAATCCAATTATCTAAAGAGCTTGGCTTAAAGGAAGCTCTAGGTATTGCGGTTGGTGCGCTTATTGGTGGAGGTGTTTTTAGCGTTCTAGGTATAGTAATCAATAACACAGGCCCAATGGCATTTTTATCGTTCATTCTAGCAGGTGTTGTAAGTTCCTTTACTGCCTTCAGCTATGTTCATTTAGCCTTGAGATATCCTAAAGCTGGTGGAGCTTTTATTTATGCTCAACAAGCTTTCAAGAAGAAATGGTTTTCAGGTTTTTTAGGTATAATTCTATGGTTTGGATATACCTTCTCTATTAGTCTTTATGCTATGACATTTGGGAGATATTTGGGAGAGGTTTTACCTATTTTTGGAGAAAAAGTTCTTTGGGAGTTTCATCCTCCTTTTGGTGCATTTGATTATACCGTCACTTCATCAGCTTTTATTTATCAGCTAATTAGTATACTTCTGTTTATTGGGCTTAATATGCTTGGAGTTAAAGAATCGAGTAGAGCACAAAACTTGCTTGTTCTGACAAAAGTATCAATTTTGGTTTTTTATATCATTACTGGTATTTTTGCAGTTCAAAAAACTAATTTCTCCCTTTCTAGTACTTTTGGTCAAACAATAATACCTGTAATTACGAGCTCTGTCCTTATTTTTGTTTCCATGGAGGGTTTTGAAATTCTCTCTAACTCTGTTGAAGAGATGAAGAATCCAGAAAGAGATTTACCCATTGGGATGTATCTCTCCATTATTATTGTACTCATTCTTTATGTTTCTGTGGCAATTATAACTGTAGGAATATTAGGTTCGGATGTCGGAGAAATGGGAGAGGTAATTCTAACTCATGCAGCTCGACAATCATTTCTGAAGGAAACAGGTGCGATTATTATGGCAATTGCAGCAATAATTTCAGCTGCATCAGCAATAAACGCTACTTTAATGGGTTCTTCTAGATTATCCTACATGCTTTCTCATGAACGAATAATTCCAAAGGCATTTGCAAAAATAAGTCCAAAAACAAGAGTTCCAATGAGAGCGATAATCATTTCAGGCATTCTAAGTATGATTTTTGTTCTATTGTTCAGTTTAGAAGTAGTTGCCATGGCTGCAAGCGTCATTTTCATGATAATTTTTGGAGCTGTGAATGCTTCTGGAATCAAACTTCTGGAAGGGAAAAAGAGAATAATTAGTGGGATTGGTGTCATTCTAATTATAGGTTATTGGATAATTTGGATAATAACTTTTATTAATCCCAATATAGTTTAGCAGAACTTCTTAAGTGAGATCTTCTTTTCTTGGATATTATCAGAGATAAAATCAATAAATGGAATTAATCTCATTATTACTCCATCTGAGAATTACTTTGTATGAATGCAATTTTTATAGAAGTTTCATTTTCTTTATTTTAATATGTATAAATTAATTGATTTGTTTGAAGCAACACAAAAAGAAAGAAATAATTTCTTCTTGCTTTTTGAAGATCTTCCTGAAAAAATATGGTATGGAAAGCTGGAAGAAGAATTGTGGTCACCAGAGAATACCTTTAGGCATCTTCTTTCTTCAATCACTTGGTTAAAGAATTATTTCCCAGGTTTGGAAATTGAAGATAGTAAACATGGTCTTCAATATGGTACTAAACCAGAAGGAAAGGTTCCTTTGGAAGAAATGAAAAAGGAATTTGAAAGAATTACATCCAAACTGAAGAGTGAAATGGAAAAACTAACACCCGAACAAGAGGAGGAGGTAATAGATTCAGGTTTTGGAGTAAACACTCGAGCAAAATTAATTGCTGGAATGTTATTGCATGAGCATACACATTTTGGTCAAATTGTTTCTACGATGAAGAGAGTAGGAGGTTATTCCGATCAAGATTTACGAGAAAAACTTATGTCAGCATTAAAGAAACAGAAAAAGTAGATGTAGAAGTATGTCAGAAAAGAACTCAACATTCATTGAAATTGTAAACATTCTAGAAGCAGGTAGTTGTCCCTACGGACATGAAATAGGAGATAAGTTTGAATATCCCGAAGAAAGAGGAAAAATCTGCGCAGCAGCTTTCAATTCAATATATCCTTATGCTCTTGGTATAAATATTGGTGCAAGTTTTCCTTGGGAAGAGGACCCGGATTCTGTAACTATTTGTTGTCCTGATTACAAAAATCCAGTTGTATTCAAAATAACAAGAAATAACTCGAAATTAATATCCAATTGAAATGATTTGATAAAATTAAACGGATACTAGTTCGTATCCTTGTTTTACCCATTTTTCTAGAGGAGTATGACCAAACAAATCATCATGTATAGGAAGATTCTGCCTTTCAGCTGATTCAAGTGCACCCAGAGATTTTGCACAAACTTTACAGACTGAGGCAATCAAGTTTAATTCTTTCATTTTCTCAAATTTGTCATTCTTGTTTTCTTCATAATCTGAAACTAGTTTGCATCCTTCACTCTCAAAAACAACACCAACTTCATATCCTTTTTCACTGAAGTCTAATACGTTCATCATTACATGAGTGAAGATTCCTTTGTTTGCTGACCAAATAACAAAAAGTATTTTTTTCACTAAACCACCTTAGAATGATTAAAAAAGTAGGTATAAAATAGTTTCTCAAAAAGAAAGAGAAAAAAGAGATTAGAAACGGACTGTAGCAATTTTATATGCATCGAAAACGGGAATCAAAATCCCATTTTCAATAAATTCAAAAATTATTGGGAGTCCTTTTTCAATCCTAATATCATCAAGTTCATCAAAGATACGACTTATGGTAATATTATCTCCTTCAGTAATATATTCAACTAAACGTTTTCGTAAACCATTAAATTCTTCAATCTCAGTCTGTTTATATGGAGATACTGTGAAAGGATAAAAAATCCATAGATGAATTTCCTTCATGATTTTTTCAGTGATTCCTTGGAGGTTTATACGAAAGACTTCTGTGGATCCATCCCATTCTTCTGTTACACCACTAAACATTTTAGCGAACCACTCACTAATAACTGTTAATTTCCCTTCTATCTCCTCATTAAGATCTGTTTCTGAGAAAGTATAAAGAGTAAATTGTCCAGATTCAGAACCAGTTATTGAAAAATTCTTATATTGTAGTCTTTTAATAGAACCAGCTTTATCATCTCTTAACTCCACACCCATTGAGGCAATAGCTGTAAGGAATCCTGTAATAAGTGAAGGATCTAGAGAAATCTCTGAACCTAAATCCATTTCATAAACTGGTAAGCCAGTAGACTTATGGACAATTATTAATTTTGTAATAGATAAAACACTTTCATACAAACCATATATTCTTGCAAAAAGTGCTTTTTCAGCTCTTTCATCCTTATCAAACTTTCTTCTAACAAAGACTGTTGATGGTGTAACTATTACAATTAAGGCGAAGATGCCAATAATTATGTAAATATAAATTGGAATACCTTCATCTTCTATAGGAGGAATTATCGAAATTGATTTTATTGTTATGCTTGATTTTGCTTCGTATCCAGGTTTGTTGATTGTTAGGAAGATGTTGATACTCAGTTCTGTAGGAGCATTAATTCTAATTGTAACTGAATATAATCCCATTGTTTCTGTTGGAGTTCCAATTATCTCTGCATCTTCTGAATCAAGATCAAATGAAATATCAAAACTTGCTCCCAAGATATTCTCTGAATGAATAGTATCTACATAGTGAAAAGTGATTGTTGTTTCATTACCATGATGTATTTCATCATCGGAAGAGACAATTTCTAAGGATGTTGTAGTTGTCAATATCTGTAAGTTAACTGTTGTAGTAGCATTAGCTTGACTATAGTTTACAATGAAATCATCTTTAGTTACAGAAATTCTGATTGAATAAGTGCTTGGGAGTAAATCAAGTCCAGCAATATCACTGTAGAGCTCTAATTGAATTAGATTTGTACCTGCAGACTCTTTAACATTATAATCTATAATATCGGTTAAGAGAACATTATCTAAATAGAATGCATAATCATCAGGAAGAATTGAAGCACTAGAATTTGAAGTGTCTTCAACATAGAATTGCACTAGTGATTCATCATCATTATAATATGCTTGGAAGTTTCCTGCTGAGGTTGGATTTATTATAAAAGTATGATAAACGTGAATATCGAAAGTTATTGAATGCTCTTGTAGATTTGAACCAGTTGCAGATAGAGTAATTGAATAATTACCAGTAACAGTATCAATTAGTATATTGCTTTCATAGTAAGGATCAACAAAGCTTAAGAATCCAGATGTTCCCCATGAAGTATTATAGGCAACGGGGGCAGCTGTTATAGGTGTTCCTTCTCCCGAGTAGAATAGATCACTCACATTATTATATAAAATTCGAACACTTACACTTTCTTGATTTATTCTGTCAATCGAAATAGAAGAATTAGTGTAATCATCTCCCCCAACTGTTTCTTCCCAACTGAAAGATGCTGTTGTTGATTTGCTAACAGAAACAGTTAAACTGTAAAAACCAATTTCAGTACCATTATTCCAATAACAAACAGCTGTCCATGAACCCTCTATATCTGTTCCATTAATTGATGGATCGAACACTGTACTTATCGAATACGTACCTGCACTTTCTTGAGTACTATCTAGGATAGTATAAGGAGTAACATCCGAAAATATTATGGTTGGATAAAGACTATCATTCTTAACAGGAACAATATTTCCATTAGGGTCATAAAGAGTGAAATTGACATTTCCTGATAGTTCGTCATTTAATAAAGAATCTTTAATATAAACATCAGCTGTTACTGTTGATCCATTATAACCTGTTGCATGTGTTCCATTTGTGGTCCAGTATCCCAAATTAAACGAATTCGAATTTAATGATATATCATAAAGATAATTTAAACTAGTAGTTGTAAATGAAAAGCTACCTGATTCATATTTATCACCTGTAAGAAGTGTGATCACGTCAAAAAGATATCCTGATGACGTTTTAGCTCCAGGAATAGAGATTGAGTCATTTACCATTAAACTGAATGTAACATTGTTCCAATCATCTGATGTATGAAGCTCTTGGCTTCTTATGGGGTTTGTATATGATTGTAAATTCAAAAGTCCACTTGTCCAGTTAATTGTCCAAGATACAGTTTCGTCCAAGTGAGATGAATTTAACACACTGTAAGTAGAAGAAGCAGTAATTATTCGATTGAAAGCATATGAATTATTCATAGAGATTTCTACAGAAGTATTTGAACTAAGTGTGTGAACTCCATCTCCTACAATATCTTGTGTAAGTGAGGTTATTGGAACTGCATTATCAGTTAAAGAAATAGTTGAAGGGTCAGTAATTTCAAGTGCATTACCTTCTGAATCAGATTGCATCAATTCTACATTTAATCCTCTTGTTTCATCGGATATATGAGTCCATGAAGCTCCATCATGAGTGTAATAAGGATATTCAGATTCTCCTCCTTGCTTACCTAACCAGTCATATTCATCTTCGGTGTCATCTACAACAGTTAACTCTATTACTACAAAATATGTTCCCATCTCTAATACTGTTTCTCCCGTTTTTGTTACATTCAAGAAATCATAATCACCATAATTTGCTAATAAGCTCGCAGGAATAGAATTCGATAAATTATAAGGACCATTAATTTCATAAGCTCGAATATCTGCTAAATTAGGTTCAATCAATCCATCTGCTTTTACAACATACAGCTCGATTTCATCATTGCTAAGAGTAGGTCCATCAATTACCAAATCTAGTTCAGCACCATAAAATACTGCATAGTCATAATTAACTTGAAAAGCTTGAGCTAATCGTATTGTACCAGAATCAAGAGTTGCATGTTTGTTTTGAACAGAAACCGGAAGCTCATAGATATCAGATGTGCTACTTATTGATAGGTTATAAGTAAGAATATCTGGAGTAAAACTAGTTGGAGATTGCAGATTAAAACTGTCTTCTTGATTGTTACCTTCATTTAATGAAAGACTAGTAGAATGCATTACACTGAGTTCATCTAAAACTGAAAAAGTATTTCCTGTACCTTCGAAGGAATCAATAGGATCATAATTTAATTTGACAGTTTGGTGTATTTTGTGATTATTAATGATGCTGAAATTATCTTCTGCATTAATCAGATTATTAACTTGATTAACATCTTGAATTCCTTGTATATTTGTATCTAATCCGAAACTAGCTAAATTTAAGAACAATATAATGAGTAACAAATAACTCTTGGACTTTTCTTGAACCATAAATTGAAACCCCACTTCATGTTAGAATTGTTGTTTATTTTACAAAACAGTTTTTATTTATAAATTATTAGTTACTTTTGGACAAGAATTCTACTTAATTTCACTAAAGATAGACTTTGAATCTCTTTCAAATGTTATGAAGAACAAGCATAGGTGAGAATTCTAACCGCTAAAGGAAGAAAATTGGTTTCGTATCAGAATCCCTTTATTAACCAAACCGAAAACAGCTGTAAGAGTGTCCTCAATTTCATAATCACTATATCTCTGTAATAGAGAACTAATTGTGACTTCTCCTTTCTTCTTTCCAAATTCTGCAATTTTTTGTTCCATTTTATCAAGTTTCTTAATTTCACCTGATTTTTGCTTGTTGAATCTGAGAGGGAAGTAAATCCACAGATAAAGAGATTCTGCAACCTTGTCTTCAATGAGTTTCTTCTTAGAATTGAACATCTCTTTCTTTCCATTCCACACTTTTTCTTTGATTTTGAAACTATATTCAAACCACATTATCAGGTCAAACAATCTTGCTTGAAATTCCTTTATGACTTCATTTGAAGAGAAGAGAAAAACTGTATAAGTTTCTGAACTAGCACCTGTAACAACGAAATTCCTATACTCGAGACGTTTAATTTCTCCAGTATCACTACCTCCAAGGGTTTTACCCATGGTTTCGACAGCACTTAGAAAACCCGATACAAGAGCAGTTTCTATTGAATGCTCACTTCCAATATCAAGCTCAAAAACAGGCAAGCTGGTTTCAGAATGAATAAACAATATTTTTCGCATAGAAAGAACACTATCTAGCAACCCTACAACTTTAGCTTTACTCTGCACATCTACAATTGGAGCTTTGGATTTTCTAGATCTTGGAATTGCTATTACAGCTGTTAGAAGAGTTATTAGAAGAATACCTCCTACAACGATTATGATAATGAGATAAGGAGGGAGTTGTAGTTGTTCAGTTGGATTGACTTTAACGGTGTAATCAAAACTACTCTGATCATCAAGATATCCAGCTTTGAAATTTGCCTTAGAAACAGTTACAGTTACTTTATGGGTTCCTGAGGTTTGCATAGTCATTGTTAATACAACCCAATCTCCATCTATGGTCTGCTCGTAAAAACCTTCAGCTATTAGTGCATCATTGATATAGACACTAAAATCATCAGGATAAATAACACTCTGCAAAGGATCAGTCATATTCAATAATTTGAATCTTAGAACAGCTTCATCTGTAGAATTAATCTCTATAGAAGCCTGATCTACAACTAATGAGAACAAGTTGAAAACTTCTAGATTTAGTTGTATCTTACTAGATTTACTCTGCGAGCTAGAGGCATCCAAAGTTATAGTATGAAAACCAGCATCAACACTTATTGGAACTGTAGAATTGAAAAGCACACCATTCTCACTAAAATTACCAGAAAGACCCCAACTTGTAGTATAAGAAACAGTTGCATTTACTAATGCTTGCCCCATACTACCAAAGAAAGGTTCACTTATAGAGTAGAAATCTGAACGAGCTCTTAACGAATCACCGTTCATTCTTAAGATTGTATTTGAAGTAATATAGGTCCATACATCACTATTTGGAAGTGTTTCCCAAGAAGGATTGAAAACTATCTCAGCTTCAACAAATATTTTTTTAGCAAATAAACCCGATTGAGTACCATTGGTCCAATAAACAAAAGCTGTCCATTCGCCAGCAATATCAGATCCATATGCTGATGGATCGAAGGTTAAACTTGAGGCATATAATCCAGAACCACTAGATAGTATTCCATTCTTTGTATACGAAGAAATATCAATATATGTAAGGTTTGAGGGAAGAGCTATCTTTTGTGGTAAAATGTTTCCATTTGGATCAAACAAAGTAACATTTGTACTTCCAGTATCCTCATTATTCTGAACATTAATTTCGAAATTCACGGTTGAGCCTTCATTTCCAAAGGCATCGATAGTATCAGTAGTCCAATATCCTAAAGAGAAGATACTTGCAGGTCCGGAATCGTCTGAAAGAGTCAATTGTTGAACATAATTAAGACTCATAGTTTCTAATCTAAATGTTCCTGCAGAAATGTTAAATCCTAAATTAACCAAATATCCATCAATCGTTTTCAGAGAGCTAAGGACATCAGTGTCGTTATAATAACAGGTAGAACTATCAGACCAGTCAGTAGGAGTGAATATTAAAATGGACCTTTCCATATTAGGATAAGGTGAATAATCAGCTTCTGAAGTTGACCATTGTAATGTCCATATATTAGAGTAAATGCCAGATGTTGAATTGATTGCTGTAAAAGAAGTATCAACTGTCACATCTTTTGAAAAAGAGTAAGAATTATTGAACACTAACTCCACTGAAGTATCACAACTTAGCAAATGAAATCCAGTTGAAGAAATAGATGAAGTTGTAGAAGGAACATCTACAGAATTATCTTGTAAAGATATCTGGGATAAATCACTAAAAGCCAAAGCTGTTCCATTATCATAACTTGGTAGAAGTTGAGGAATAAAAGTATGATCAGTTAATTGGAGGTTCCAAACACCAGAATTATCCATATAGTAAGTATCACTATCAAGTGGCGCTACACTATAACTATACCAAAAGAAGTTTTTAGGTCCTCCAACAACTGTTAGATTTGCAACAACAAAATATTTGCCACTTTCCAAAACAACATCTGCAAAATCATAAAAGGGTAAATTATCAATAGTACTAGCTGGCAGTGAATTAGTTTCAGTATACGGACCGTTAATATCGCTAGATAAAATATCAGTCATATTTGGTTGTCCAGTCAAATCATTTGCTTTTACTAGAAATAAATCTAATTCAGTTCCACCAAGAGGACCATCATCGATAAGGTATAATTTAGCACCTGAAAAGACTGCATAATCCCAAATAACATCAAAACTTTGAGCTATAGCAAGTCTTGAAAAAGCATCACCTAACGCCATTTGTGTATCTCCTTCAGCTTCTATTGGATACAAATCGGTTTTTGCGATGATGCTTGAAATGTTATAATTAAGTCTAAATGGATCATAACCTGCGATTGGATCAATAGTGTAATTATCTTCAAATTGCCCACTTATTTCATTGTAAGTAAGGTTAAGAGATTGATAGTCATTAACAGTTAGAACATCTTTTCCTGATAAACTACTTCCTACTCCAGATACATTAGTGATTGGAGTGTAAAGGAGTTCAGAATCAGAAACATAGACAGGGTTATATTGTTCTAAAGTTATTATATCGTTTTTCTCTTGATAGTCTGATTTAGAAACTAGTTGTTCTTGATAAATTGACAAACTAAGCACTATAAGAAACACAACTGAATAAATTTTGACTTTATGCGCTGCTCTTTGCATATAAGAAACCCCACATCTAATAACCTTTACTCAATATTTGAAAGTTAATTTATTATTTATATCTATGTAAAGTAGCAATTAAACGATTTTTATTTAGATTTCTAAAGTTCATACTTTATTTCTATCAAGTTCGAAAAATGTTTGAGTATACTGATCAGATATACTGGTTATAACAAATTCTTTCTCAACAAGTTTGAACAATAATCCTAGTGTTTCATTTACTGGATATTTCTGTAAATCGTCTAATAGTCTCATTATAGAGGTTTGCTTGTTTTCTGCAAAATGAGTTAGAATATCTCTTAATATCACGCTCTCGCTTTCGATTTCTGCTAGCTTGCGAATATCTATTTCGAGTGGGTAGAGTAACCATAGATGAAACAGATGAGTTATTTTGTCCATTATACTTATTTTATAATAATCAGAAAATTCTTCGGAATACTCTCCTTCTGAACTATCAAAACCAAAAACTAAATCAAACCATTTAACTAATTCTACGATACTTTTTTCGAGATCACTTTGCAAATCTTGTTCAGTGAATAGATAAGCTGTGTATGACCCATAACTTGTAGTTAAAACAATGAAACCGTAATACTTTATTTTAGTTATATCAGCTGTTGAACTGATTTTTTCTACCTGAGTAGGATCTTGTGTCTGTAAAACATCGCAGATAAGAGAAGGGTCAAGGTTAACATGGCTATTTAAGTCCATTTCAAAAACTGGTAAACACTGTTCATGTTGAACTACAAGTAATTTTCTTATCATGAAAACATCTTGAAGCATTATTTCGTAGTTCAAATCCAGTCTACCTCTTAATTTCTCTTAAATTATAGTATACTTCTTTACATATTTTAAAATTGTTCAAGTGACCATTAAACCATCAATGTTAAATATTTCCGAATGTATCTTATATTTGAAAGTAAATGAGTAAAATAGGAAAATTTGTTTCTAATCTTTTACTAAAAATGTTTCCTCAAACCCCACCAGAGTTTCAAACTGATGAAAGACAAGGTTTTGAGAAAGGTGGAATACAATTTAGAGGGATAAAAGGTAAAAAAGATAAAATTGCGATGATTGAGGGAGTACGCAAAAGAAACTCTGGGAACTAATATTCAACTCCATTCATTTATCGTTAGAAGTAGTCTCAATGTATCCATTAATAACTAGATTGAAAATCTCAAAAAGAATTTCTTCTTCATCATAGATCTTAAAGTGGTCTAAAATTAGAGCAGCTGAGCATTTCTGTTCCTTCTCAATACATTCAAAGATTTGTTTTCCAAGAATAGAAAGATTTTCTTCTTCCATATTTTGATCCTTTGATGTCTTGAAAGGATAAAGTAACCATATAAATAGGTTTTGAGATATTTTGCTTTCAATTATTGCTCTACTAATTTTGAAAACATCCAATGAACCATCCCAATTATCTTTCTTAGAATTGAAGGTTTTGCTGAACCATTTAATTAGATCCTGCATTCCCTTTTCTATTTCTTCAACGAGTTCTGTTTCTGAAAATACATAGATTGTAAAACCATTGAAATATGAACCAGTTACTTCGAAACCATGATATTGTAGTTTCTTGAAACCTGTTGGTCTCCCAATCATTTCTTGACCAATTGATGAAATAGCTTGTAGAACTCCAGTGATCATAGCCGCATCATAAGGAACAGTATTTTCAATGTCTTTTTCAAAGACGGGAAGACTAGTCTCTTGATGAACTATGAGAACTTTTTGAAGCATGAAAACAGTTTGATAGATATCTCTGAGTTTATTATTCGGTTGATAATCTGTTTCAATAGAACTTAATAGACCAGTCAGTTTTGAACCCCCAGAGAATGGCTAACCAGAAAGATTTCTGTTTATTCCAATTTAAAAACTTTGTGTGAAAAGCTGTTAAAGTGTCTGTTATTGGAATTTTGGAAAAGTAAAGAAAAAATATTAACTTTTTTCCATTTAAATTGAGAAACACTGTGCTATCATTTAATATCCTACCTTTTTGTATAGTCTCCCTTGTTAAAAGAAGACCTTGAAACATGGATCACTATATACTTCTTCAATAATTCCTTTTTATTTTTTTATTTGAATATTTTTATAAATCAGTATTCCTACTAGAATAAGATGAAATTCATCTGTAAAAAATGTGAGAGCAAATTCGATAGCGATTATGAAACCCTTTTTGATCAGTTAAAATGTCCAAAGTGTAAAAAAAAGGATATTGTACTAAATTTCATCATTCAAGGTGTGCATCCTCCTGAAGCTGGTTTAGGCATATCATATTGGGAATTTGAAGATGTCTTGGAAGAGGGTAAGATAAGTTATCTTAAAGAGTTCTTTGAAGAAGAATTCAATCTTAACTATTCTAGAAATGGTGATGAATTCATATTAGTGGAGAAATCTGGTCAGAAGATAGATTTAAAGATTGTTTTTGAAAAAACTCAGAATGATGGCAAACTCCAAAGGATGATTTACAATATTTACTATGTCTTATTACATGGTTACTAGAAAACAAACACTTTGAGTAATGACTATCTAGGAGAAAGGTTTTAACGCTATAACTGAAAAATCTATTCATGAAAGTATTTCATATTGTTGGAAATGAACTGATACCTATCAAGGAACCTTATCAGTTTCTTAATGGTGATGTTTATGTCATTGAAACAGAGGTTAATCTCTGGATATGGTTAGGTTCCAAATCTTTTGCTGATGAGAAGTTTATTGGTTCTTGGGGAGCAAAGAAGATTGAAGACCAAAATAAGGAACTGAAAATTGAAACCATTAATCAAGGTCTAGAACCTGCAGTTTTTAAAGAGCAGCTCGACTTTGAAGTTGTTGAAGGAGATACCTTAGGTTTTCTGAAATCAATTGATACAAAGTATGAGAAAGATTACAAATTACTTCAAATTAAGGAGAATGATGAAGGAGAGATAATAGTTTCAGAACTACCTGTTGAACACAAACACTTCCAATCCGATGATGCTTTTGTCTTAGATGCTTTTAACATTCTTTATATCTGGATTGGTAAAGATAGCCAAGTCAAAGAGAAATATGAAGCTGGTAGAATTACAAGACAGCTAGAAGTAGAGAGAAAAAGAGCTCCAATTATTTATGTGATCGAAGAAGAAAATGAACCTGATGGTTTTCGTGAGCTTATCTTTAAATTGGGTTTAAGGGACGGAATTCTGGAATTAAGAAAGACAGTTAAAAAAGTAGAAGGATCTACATCCAAAAAATGGTGGAGGTTCTGGAAAAGGTGATTTAACCTTCCCTCTACACGATTTGTTTCATGATGAGTTGTTGTCATCTTGTCATAATAGACAAGAGTTGTTGAACTTCTTTTGTAGAGGTCATTGTGGGTCTACACTCACTCTACGTGGATACATCACGTATCCTCCTACCCCGTTCACACTCCGCTTAGGTAGTGCTTTCGGATCGCTTTTAACTAAGATATTATATGCAGCATTGACATCAGCATTGATTAGATGGCCTTGAGCTGAACGAAATAACCCTCGTTCTATTCTTCGTCCAACATACTTCTCCCTAAACCTAGGAAACTCATTATCCAAAAAACTGCTTTTGGAAGTATATTGTTCAGGGATGAGCTCAACTTTAATTCCATGTTCAGCTGCTTTGTATTTCAGCTGGTTGATAATTCTCATGAAGGGAATGGCAACAAACATCTGTGTAATTTTCTTCCAGAAATGAACATTTTGCTTCCATTTCGCATTATATCCAATGATGACTTCATGTAAGTTTCTTTCCACCCACAAGTCTACCAAGTATTTTGTGAGTTTGTGAATGGCATCTTTGAGTTTCTTCCGCCATTTCTCGCGAAGTTCATAGTAAGCTGGACCATAGCTGAGTTTATTTCTCTTTTTCAATTGCTTTTTTTGCTGCTGCACATATTGTAATCTTAATTGTGTTTGCTTTTTCAAATAATACTGGATAATACTTCTGATTCCTCTCCCGTGATCCTTGAT
>JAAFKI010000079.1 GCA_021399345.1 Candidatus Heimdallarchaeota archaeon | reverse complement strand
TTCTTGCCAACACCTATACAGGTCTTATAATTGACTACACTTGGTGGGTTGTCTATAAAGACACCTATCCTGCAACTCCAACGGGTGAGATGTATCGTGATGCTGCAATTAATTATATCAGTAAAATTGCTGATATTAGCATAACGGCATATGATGGAAGGATTCAAGAGGACGCAATTATTGTTCCTGAGTTATCACCGAAATTTCTTCTGTTATTCATAGTTCCTACAATAATAGTTGTGAGTGTCTTACTCAAGAGGAAACAATTGATGGTTAGACATCTAAAATAAAACTAACAGGAGAATTTCTTCTAGATTTCTTTTACTTTCATGAATATCTCAGAACTGTCCCAATTCTTATGATGTCTGTTAAAAAATTTCTCAAGCGTTTTTTTTCCGAATAGATTCACTTGTGATTCATAACACATAAGAGCTGAAAGTTTCGTTTTTTCATAACCTTTGATAGAATTTGTTTTGAGTTCCCATTCTAAATCTAGATATTTGGAAGAAAGCAATTTTTCTATTCTATGTCCTGAAATCATTGCATTCATAACTGAAGTTATCATGAACCATTTAACACTTGAATTCTCAGGTTTCTTTGTCCCAAGTGATATAATCTTCTTACCCAGATAGTGTTTCTTTCTCATTTTAGTGCTAAACATACCATAGGAATCTAGATAGAAAAGGAAATTGTCGAAGAGAGCATTATCAACCATGTACATCAAAGAAGCAAGAAAGATTTCTACATGATCAAAATGATTTCCAACACCCAAATTTGTATGGATTTTAGCCTTTGGATTTTTCTCAAAAATCTTATCTAGTTCTGCTTGAATCTCAGAGATATTGAGAAATTGTTTAAGTCCATCTGATAGATTGATTTTAAATACATCTGTAGGTTTCTTAAGCAAAGGCGTTCTGTAAGCTCTTTCCTCAATGTCCAACCACTTGTAATCTGCACTTAGTCTATCTAGAGCTATCTGGTCTTCTTTCTTTCGAAGATCATAATTAGCAAATTTGTGGAATTTTTTAGGTAATGATTTAATATCTGGTCCTCGTGTATAAACTGTTATTACTAAAACGTCTTCTCTATTATAGACCAGTTTTGCTATTGTTCCTCCACAACTAGCTACTGCATCATCTAAGTGAGCGCCAAGAAAGACGTGTTGCATAAAGAACAAAACGAACTGAAACTAATAAAATTTGTTGTTACTTTTTAGAATTTTCTTTCTCAAGGAAATCTTTTATTCCATCTAAGAACAAATCAAGCTCAGTTTTTACTTTCATTTTAATAGCCTTTTCTGTCAGGAATTTATGATTTATTCTTTCCTTGTTTCTAATGTATACAGCTAAAGCGTCCTCATAATCTTGTTCAGTTCCAAACTTAAGTTTGAATAGAATTAGATTAGCTGGGTCACTTATTTTTAATTTGATACCATTATAGATTATCATTTAAAAAAAGATTGAATAACAACAATAGTATTTTTTGAGGATTTTTTTACCAAATTGAGTCTTTTTCATTGCGTTTAAAAGCAATATTTGGAAGAACTAAGTAAAAACAAAGGTATAAAAATGAGTCAAAAATATTTCTGTCCAAATTGTGGATCTGCTCAAGATCCTGAAGCAAAGTTTTGTCAAAATTGTGGTTCCCAGATAAAAGGACAAGCACAACAATCACAAAATCAACCAGTTACTCAGCAACCAGTAATCATGGCACCATCACAAAGTGTCAGTCAAGTAGTAGAAGTAAATGTACCAGGAACATATCAAGTTGGTCCATCGCAAAAGAGCCGATTAACGGCTTTAGTTCTTTGTTTGATATTTGGTTGGGCTGGTATTCATAGGTTCTATGTAGGAAAAGTAGGTTCTGGAATACTTTATTTACTTACAGTGGGTATATGGGGAATAGGTTGGGCAATTGATTGTATTGTCATTCTACTTGGGGGATTTAAAGATGCAACTAATCAAATGGTAACAACATGGTAAAGGTATCAGATGAAGAGAAAAATCATTTTCATTATACCTACTATTTTTTTCCTGTTAAAATAGACAAGTTTTGCTATAGTTCCTCCACAACTTGCTACAACATCATCCAAATGAGCTCCTAGAAAAACATGTTGCATAAAGGATAATTTCCTCAGAAACTAATAAAATTATTGTTTTAAATAATATCTGAGATTAAGAAATTTATGTGAGGAAGAGTTTTCAATAACTTATGGTACTGTATATGAAATGATGTTGATTTGTAGACGATGAAGGAAGCAAATTTTATTGAATCAAATCTAGACTGTCTGTTTATCAATGAATCAACTAAAGTTTCCATCAAAATGTCTGATGGAGAAGAAATTTTCTGTCAATATACATTAGGAGATCAAACAAAACCTGATTTTATCATGTTTTTTATTCAAGGATTTGCTTCAGGATATTTTACGTGGAGTGATTGTTGGGATGCATTCTATCAAGAATTTAATATGGTTATAGTGGATCCCCGAGATAAACTGACAAATAAGTTAACTAAAAAAAGCAAGTGTACTATGCATAGAATAGCACTAGATTTTGTGGAAGCTATACAATTTCTAAAACTTGAAGAAGAGAAAATAGTTCTATTTGGTTCAAGTATTGGTGCTAGTTATGTTGCACATTTAGTTGGTCAAAAAATGATCAAACCTAAAGGAAGCTTCTTGACTGGTACTTCTCGAAGACCTCGCTCTCCAAGAATTCTTGTAAAAATTCTATTCTTACTTCCTGGTTTTATATTGAACTTCATTGGAAAAATCGTTGCTAAAATCTATATGATGAATAAGGTTGATGAAGGATTTCAAAGAGAAATTTTCGAAGAGAGAATTAGAAATGTAGATTTTAGAAGATGGAAGTTATGCAAGCAGCTACATGATTGGGATGCATCTACTGATTTTATGAATATGGTAGAACCAGTTTTTATTATTAGAACACCCAAAGATAAATATCATGAAGAAGAAGAGCTTGAAATCATCCAAAAGCTAATACCAAATTGTAAAATAATCAATGTTCCAAACTATGATTTCACCCATACTAAACCGGAAGTATTTGAATTTGCTAGGATACTTAAAGAGAAGATTCTAAAAGAGATGTAAACTTCTATTAATTCTTATCAATTCAAACAATAAATAGATCAATCCATGAATTATCAGAAGTGAACCTTAGAACTTCTTACTTTCTTCTAGTAACACTTCTAGTTTATCTTGAACCTCCTCTCTTATTGCTAATCTATCTAGCAATTTATAATCAAGTTGGTCTTTTAACCTTAGAATCATACCATAAGCATCATCATGATCTTGATCACTACCATAAATTAGCTTAGCAATGATAATTTCTTCTGGAATTTGAATAAATACCTCCAAACCAAACACTTCTATTTTCTGTTTATTGATTAGTGCCTCTTCTTCTAGAAGTCTTGTTGGAGTTTTAATATCCAACCTCAACAGAATATCTTTATTCCAAAAAATCGAACTGTGTGTGCTTTCACCTATCGAATCAAGAATCTCATTTTCTGAGACTAGAAAATTATTATCCAACAGTTTTTTTTCCAATATTCTAATCTTGTCGGTATCATTTTCTATAATAATATCTGCATCAAGAGTAGATCTGGGGCGTCCATAGTAATTAACAGCCACTCCACCAATTAGCACATAGTCTATTTCAGATTCGTTAAAAGCTCTTATAAAATCCTTTAGAAATTGTTCAAAATTCCCTGCTTCTGAAGTCATTTGGTTAACCTTCTCTCATTTCTACTCTCTCTGAGATATAGATCAATCTCCAATATCTCTCTTTTGAATTCCTCATCTTGAAAACTACTCATAAAATCCATGAGTTGACATAATGTATTCAGAGTATCTTCACCATTTAGGTTTAGCTCATGAATTCTTTTAATGTCCAGCTCAATGTCTTTCTTTCTACGAGTAATTACAGTCATTAGGATATTTTGTACTTGATTATTATATTCTTTTTCCTTAGATAGTCGAATTATTAGAGAATCTAGTTCAAAACAGACTAACAATTATTTGATAATGGATTCTTTCACTAGTTGTTTTGAAATAACTTTAGTGCAATAACGAAATAGTATATCTGAATCAGACTCATTATTTTCACTTGGTAGTATTAAAGTAAGGTTTGGATTGTTCTTTGAAAATTTAACTAGCTAAATATATCCCCTACAAATTAATATAGAACTAATTATTCTATTATTACCATGAAAGACAAACTTGTTGTTATAACTGGAGCTAATGCAGGTATTGGCAAAGAAACTACTCTTAGACTAGCTAAACTTGGTGCTCATGTAATTATGGTTTGTAGGAATGAGAAAAAAGGAAGGAAAGCTCTCCAAGAAATAGTGGAACTAACTGGTAATAAAAAATTGGATTTAATGCTTTGCGACTTCTCTTCACTAAATTCAATCTCAGAATTTGTTGAGAATTTCAAGAAGAAGTATGACAAAATTGATGTTCTACTCAATAATCACGGTGCTGCTTTTCTAAGAAAAACGGTTACAGAAAATGGCTATGAGTCAACGTTTGCAGTTAATCATCTAGGATACTTCAGTTTGACTTTACAACTTCTCGACTTAGTAAAATCTAGTGACTATTCAAGAATAGTTAACGTGGCGTCAAGCTCAAATTATAAAGTTAAGAAATTGGAAATAGAGGATTATAATTCGGAAAAAAGAAGATACAGAATAATGACTGCTTACGCTGAATCTAAGATTTATAACATCATGTTTACATTTCTATTAGCTGAAAAACTCAAAGACACAAATGTTACAGTGAATTGCCTTCATCCAGGTTACATTAAAACTGAACTAGGAATAAACCATGCTTTTCTAAAACCACTTAACCCCATTATTAAAAGAAAAGCTAAACCTCTCAAAGAAGGAGCTGAAACTTCTGTTTATCTTGCTTCTTCTCCTGATGTAGAAAATATTACCGGTAAATATTATCACATAATGCAAGAAAAAGAGCCGAATAAACTTGCTCTGGACAAGAAGAAACAGAATGAACTATGGGATTTGAGTC
>JAAFKI010000078.1 GCA_021399345.1 Candidatus Heimdallarchaeota archaeon | reverse complement strand
GTGGGCGGTGTAGGAGGGGATGTGGCGTCCCCATGATGTGCTTCAGGCACTTCTAAAGAATTTGTACAAAATTCATGTCATAAACTTACCTAGATTGTTATTTCTAGGCTATTTTTAGTATTTCTCATAATGAATTAGGTCTTTTAATTCTTTTCTAGTTCTAGTTGGCTCTTCATCAGCATATCCAGTGGCAATTAATCCTAGGATATTAGGATGTTCAAGAACCCCCAATTATTTTTATTCATATTGTCATAGAAATATTCTTTAATATCATAATTCTGTAAAACTAATTGCATATAATGTAAAGTTTAATGCAACAAAATGTCTAGTTAGAGAGGTGATAAAGTTGAGTGATTATAGAAGAGATGAACGACCAGGAAGGGGTCGTGACCAACAATCAGGAAGTTTTGGTTTAGGTCCTGATGGTATGTGTAAATGTCCAAAATGTGGAAATAAAGTCCCTCATCAAAGAGGTACTCCTTGCACACAGATAAAATGTCCAAAATGTGATTCAATGATGTTTAGAGAATAAAATTCTTGTTTCATTTGGACATATTATTTGTTTTTCTGCTTAATTGGAAATCTTTGTTTTGATTACTGTATCGTTGTTTTATCTTTTTAATGATAAGAAATTATGCTCTCTCCTTCTTCTGCAGACATAATATCTCCAATCTCTTTACATTTTACTATGAATAAGAAAAATATACCTAAATTTCTATCGTACAGTAATTCAAAATTACCTTGTCCTTTAGCAATAACTACATCAACATTTTGAATAAAAGGTTTTAGATTCTTAAAATAATCTACTTTTATTGAATTTTCAACAGCAATTATTTTTACATTGGGTATTTCATTAAAATCTAAGTCTTTAACATCTTCAAGAATAACATCATTCATAAAAGGATACGTTTTTACTATTAGATTGATTTTATCAATATTGAACATTCTGTTTATGTTCTCTATTAATAGTTTGTCAAAAACAATTTCCCCAGCATTATCAGCTAATATAGTTATTATTTTAGATTTTGTTAGTTTTTCCTTCAATAGCTGAAAATCATTGATGAATGGGTTCTTCCTCAATACTTCTTCTAGAGTATCTGAGAGGTTATATTCTAACTCCATTCCATAATCAATTATGTTGCCAGCTATAGAGATTTTAATTGCATCAAATATTGGTTTATCACTTCTCTTAATCATTTGATTAGCTCTACTAATCAGCTTTAAAGCATTAATATTAGATTCTTCTTTTATTTTTTTGAATGGATCATAGATGCCTATTTCTCTTTGTATTATCTCATTCATTCCAAAACTTATTTCCATAGGAGTTAAATTCCGATTTACTTTGCTCAAATAATTTTTAACTTTCTCCATTACTAGTTGGTTTTTCTCAGATTGAATCTTTGATATTCGTAAAATTCTTTCAGCTGCTTTTTCAATACAGTCTAGACATTGAGGAGAACTTTTCATTATTAAACCTTCTAATCGATAATAAAAAATGATTCTTAATTCCTTCACTATAGCTTGTTAAAAATTTACTCCAAATCTCCCATTGATTGGATTATTTTTTTAACAACTTCCCAAATAACTTTGACACTCTCCACCACTACATATTCCTCTATGCTATGAACATTTTTTATTGTTGGTCCAATTGATGAAACACTAAGTTTTGGGTTCAGTTTTAGAAACATCCCACACTCTAAACCCGCATGAATTGCTTTTAATTCAACTTCCTTTTTCAACACTTCTTCGTAATTTTCTTTAACCATTTTGAGAAAGGGAGAATCTAGATTAGGTTTCCAACCTGGATAAGCTTCAGCAAAACTTACTTCAGCACCAAAAGTCTCGCCTATTTTCTTTGCTTTTTCTCTAGCTTCATTTAATTCTTCATCAACAGAACTTCTAGTACTTAACGAGATTATTATGTATTCTGATGAGGTTTTAACTACTGCTAGATTGTTTGAGGTTTGAACTAATCCCTCTATTTCTTGACTCATTGATATCACTCCATGATGTAGTTCAGAGAGTAACGAAACGATATTCATTGTTTGTTCTGCTGAAAATGCTTCTTCTTCTTTCATTTCAGATATCTCGATTTTTATTTGGGGTTCAATATCTTTCATTGTCGAACTAGCATATCTCTTCCAGTGTTTCAATACTTTCAGTATCATATCATTGTTTGCTTTAGGAACTAGAAAATCACAATAAAACTCTCGAGCGATAGCGTTGAGTACTGTTCCTCCAGAAATGTTATTAATCAACAATTTAGCACCTTTATTTTCTTGCTCTTTTAGATAATTTTGAATTTTTGTGAGTGCATCTACTCCCACTCTTATCGCATTTAACCTGTTTTTATCAATATCAATTCCTGAATGTCCTCCTCGTAACCCACTAATCTCTAATCTAATCCCTTTACAACCCTTTACAGAATGTTTTTCCACAGGAATGGTTAGATGTGTATCTCCCCCACCAGCACTGCTGATAGTTATCTCACCCAATATCTCACTGTCTATGTTAAGCAAATGATTTCCAGTAAAAAAACCTTTTTTCATTCGGAGAGCACCAGTCATACCTGTTTCTTCGTCAACTGTCAAGAGCACTTCCAGAGGACCAGCTTCCAGTTCTTCATCGATCAATGCAGCAAGCCCTAAAGCCATCCCTATACCATTATCAGCTCCAAGCGAAGTTCCTTCTGCAGTAACAATCTCATTATTTGTTTGAACAATTAGAGATTCTGTTTCACAGTCGGACTTGGAATCTGGTGTTTTCTGACAAACCATATCCAAGTGACCTTGTAGAACTAAAGCAGGGGACTTTTCCTTTCCTGGAGAAGCTTTTTTAGATAAGAGTAAATTTCCTACTGCATCTTCCTTAACAGCAATCTTATTCTTTATTGCCCATTTCTTCACCCAAGATCGTATCTTTTCTTCTTTCTTCGAAGGACGGGGAATTTTAGTTATCTCTTCAAAAATATTCCAGACTAACTGAGGTTCAAGATTAGCTAAAACTTTTTCGGGCATATTTATCAACTCATTATGCTTCTACCTAAAGAGGTGGCTAACTTTAAAATCACTGCTTTAAAAGGATAGAGCAATTAACACTTACATAAAAGTATTTTTGATATGTAGAAAGCGAGGAAAATAATTCATCCCATCTCTTTCAAATAAATGATTAACTTAACTTCAGCTGATTGGTTTGGAAATTGCAATTTCTACGATAATACTTCTTTCCTACCTGACTAAAAAGCCGATTGGTGATTTGCTTGTTTCTTTGAACATGAAAACCACAATATCCTTCTTGACACTGATATTGAAGGTTAAATCCTCTTGAATAATATGAATAAGCTGGAAATTCTAAAACTGATTTTTGATTTTAAAAATGTTCTCACGCTTAGTTTTTTAATGTGCAAGTTAGCCATTTTCCTGATTCTCTCCCTCTATTTTCGGCGTTTTCTCCAACTAATTCATGAATTATCAGTTTTGTAAATCCAAGATTATAGCACTTTTCTGTTAACCTTGTCATCTTGTTGTAAAGAAGGTTTTTATACCTAAAAAAGTATAATTTAAGGTACACGGAAGGAGTTGATTTATTATGAAAATAAAGACACAAAAAACAAAAATTCTATTAGGTGTAGCTTGTTTAATTTTTTTGATTTCAAGTTTTCCTTTTGTTCAAGCTCTCACCACACCAATACCAAATCAATTGGTTGTCAGATTAGAAGATTCTCAAGCCGTAAACAACGCTATAGGTAATCTGGAACAAAATTTGCCAAATCTAGTTGTTCTTGATTACGACTCAGCTGAATACAAGCTAAAGTATTGGCGATTTCTTGGAGTAGCAATCTGGGTTTCCCATGGTAGCGAAGAAGGAGTAATGATTAACGGTGAATTGACGCAATGGGATGTTTTAGAAGGTCCAATAAAAGGAACACCAAACAAAGACATAGTACTCTCATGCTATTCCAGTTCATTATTAGAACAGACTGATTTAAGTTCTGCAGATGTTGCAACATTCGATAATGAAGTGGATGCGTTAATTGGCAGTTTTATAGTTTCCTATGTACTGTCTCAAGATTCCTCTATACTACCGAAACTCAGCTCTAGAGTGAACGACATCATAGCAAATCCATCTTGTGTAGAACCCTTAGTGATTCTTCTAGATGCTGGAGGAGGAGGAGGAGGAGGAAGCGGTCCTACTTCACCAAGTTATGTTATAGGACACATGAGCTCAATCGAACTAACTTATTGGTTATTAACAGCACTTGTATTGTTCCTCCTAATATTAGCAAACTGCTATATTAATGAGAGTTGGTCTTTTGTACAAAAGACTATATATAGGCTAGCATCTGCAGGATGGATTGGCATAGCTGTTACTTTCATTGCTCTTGCAACAGGTTCTATAACATTAGAACTTGCAATACCAATAATATGTTCATGGGTTATTGATGCCATTGGTATATTGATCGAATGCTTTTACGAAGCTCCTCTTTGGGAAAGATTACTCTTAACTTTATCAGCATTTTTTTCATTAATAGCATTGGCAATAGAACTTTTAGGGGACGCTGTATCAGCTGGAGCTGTTACAATAGGAAAATTCCTTGCAGCTACTGCATCCATAATGGTATTCGGTCTTCATTTCTACCAAGACTATGAAGATATAGATACTATAGTAGGATAATAAAACTTCTTTTCTTTTTTTCTTTTTTAAAACATTTCTATGAGAAAATTAAAAATGGATAAAAGAAAGTACTAAAACTGAAAAAGACTCTTTTAATGACTTCTTAGATAATCCCTAATCTTCAGAGCTACTATAGCACCTTCGCCAACAGCAGAAGCAACTTGCCAAGTTGAACTGCTTCGACAATCACCTGCAGCAAATATTCCTAGAACACT
>JAAFKI010000077.1 GCA_021399345.1 Candidatus Heimdallarchaeota archaeon | reverse complement strand
TGAATGTTTTAATATCCTCTTTCTCAAAATAACTTCAATGAAGGTTATTAAATATCCAAATTGTGAAGAACTTAATGAAGATTTATTGGTGTACTAAGACTTATAGAAGCTAGTGTAGTCTTTTCATTATATTAGGAAACAATCTTCATCCTTGTTTTTCCCCTAAAACGATAACATTAATATTGGAGAGATAAGAAAAAGCAACGAATGAAAGCTATGGAGTGTCCTGATTGTGCTGGTCAATTAGATCTATATGTCGATGCTCTTAATCCCATGAGAGCAGTAGCAGCTGATATGTTAGAAAGAGCTGTAATGTATCAATGCAGTTCATGTTTTGAAAGAAGTACAGATTTTTCGCAAATACGATGTCCGGAATGTTTCGAAAAAACACTGGAATCAGCTCTTAATAGAAAACAGAATATTGGCATCAATGATCCAGTTGGACACATATATTGCAACAACTGTGATTTAAAGTTAGTTTTTTAAAAAAAGTAGTTGGAGAAGACTATCTTCTTTCAACAATTATCTCAAGGATATCTTTGTCAGCTAATTCATGTTCTAGACCTACTTGTTGTCCTTCGAACTCACCCGATTTTCCCCAAACTCTAGCAAATCTAAATCTGCTAGTAAAACTGGTATGGATTTTCTTGGCAACATCAGCAACAGTTGACCCTTCATAGATAACAAAGGGTTGTTCTAAATCTGCTTTCTGACCAGGTTTCTTTGTATATACTCTTATTACATCAAGCTGCTCAAAGAGCATCTTCTTTAAATCTTCGAGTGTTTCTTCTGATTTGATAGTTATCGGATGTACAGGGAGATTGGTTTTGCTCATCAATTCCTCGTATTTCTCCTTAGACCCAGGAAGATCTCCCTTTGTTGCTATAACGCCTAGTTTGTAAGGGGTTTGACCATCAATTATCAACTTAGCATCTTCAAGCTGTTTTAATAGGAAATTTAACTGTCTATCAATATCCATTGATAAATCTATTACCATTAAAATGGCATCACTTGTTCTAGCTACTCTTACGATTTGTTTGCTTATACTCCAATCTTCGCGGAAATCTAGGAAACCAGGGAGATCTATAATCTGTATCTTCAAATCTTCATATTCTAGTGTTCCAGCAAGAGCTTCTCTTGTTGTATGGAGATAAGCTCCAACCTTAACATCTGTATTTGTTATAGCGTTCATCAGTGTGCTTTTACCAACATTTGATAGTCCAAACAAAGCTATTCTACCATCTCCAGAATAAGGTATATGAAAAGGGTCATGATCCCTACCCTTAACCTTAGGTTTAGCTTTTGCTTGAGAAATCATGTTCTCCAATTCTTGAATCTGAAGCTTGAAAATGCCCATTTTATCCAGTTTCTTATCACGGATATCTTGGATGATCTCCTCTAATTCAGCTATAAGCTGTTCGCCTTCAAGATTCCATATTCTTCTAGCTATATTGAATCTATACTGTAGATGATTAACTTCTGAAACTTGTGCATTTTACCAATGAGATGGGAGAGAAGAAAAGAAGCTTCTTCAAAGACCAAGAAGATGTGGATGGATGTTGATTAGAATTGGAATAGCAGCAAAAATGCAAGGAGTATCACTAAGCGCTATGTGAAAGTAGGAAAAAGAAGGAAGAATGCCTAGAGAAAGAAGAGGAAGACACCCTCCATCTAGGTGATTTCTTACCTTTAAATACCATTTTGCGGATTAGATAACGAGGAAAATGGTCACACAAACAGCAACCAACCCACAAGCTCTTCTCCCCTCAAATTCAAAGGGCGTTATGAGGAGTTATCAAGTGGTGCTAAAATGTGCAGACCAAACCAAAAGAGAAGAAATTAACAAGAGGATAAGAGCACTAGAAGAAATGCAACATCAACTACTTACTCCCCAAGTAATCAAGCAAGCTGTGGAACTGTACAGATCCAATCCAAAAGAAAGATTCTTCACCCGACAACTATGTAAAACGGTGGGACGAAGTCCCAATATTGCACAAAGTGCTTTTCATTGGTTATATATAGGCATCAAAGGCAAGATAGACAAGGAAAAGAAAGTGCAAGGATTGCTCAACTTTCTACTAAAAAACCCTCAACAGTTGATAGAATGGATAATTTTTGGTCGCTCCCCTTATACTGAACGAAGCTTAGAAAAGTATTGGAAACTGAAAAGGAGATATATCATTAACCTCCTCACCAGTACCAGAACACAAACAGACTCCTATTGGAGGAAGAAGTATAGAGCAAAGTATGTTTCCGAATTCTTACAACTAAACACCTTCCTCCCTTCTTCTACTCAGCGTGAAATTCTCCAAGCTCTAGATGATGCACTTTTCTACCAAAAATATGAATTTTCACTCATCACGCAACTGACGAAGAAACAAAAAGCATTTCTGAAAAAACTCCAACTATTGAAAAAGGAACAAAACACTGTCATTCCTTTTCTCACCTCATGGATCAATAGCCCTCAACCTTCTCGATGGAAAAGTCTCAAAGAACTCGCGGAACAACTTGCAACAATCATAGGTAAACCTTCCCGAAAACTCTTTTCAGCTGTTAGGCAGATAATTGTTTTCACACTCTTCGACCATTACATGCAGAGTGTCCCTCAGTTAGTTAAGGTTTTATCTGTACCTAATGTTGTTCCCCCACCATTTAAACGAAAAAAGAAAGGAAGAATACCAATTATACTATTAATGAAAAAGGATTATGTTATTCCCCGTCAAGGGAATGCAAAAGATTTGACAAACCAAGTAAAGAACCAAGGTTGGACTGAACTTGGTTTTCCAAAGAAGGGAAAAAAGCGATTATCAGCTAAGGTTCTCTTTCCACCAAAGGTTCTAGAGTATCTCCAGAATGGTGCTCACATCAGAGTTTTTCAAGTAAGTAGTGGACAGGCTCCTAGTTATAAACCTAGGGTAGATGTGGTGCTTGAAGGAGCACATAGTTGTTTTCACTCCTCTAAGCTTCTTCACCGCTATATTTCAAACATACCTGGAAAGAAACTTTCTGTTCTTGGAGTAGATATTAACCGTTTAGGACAGTACATGGTTGCTTTTAACACTCCCATTCATCTCCCTTCAGATTTATTAGATTTAGTTGCAAAATATAATCATCTCAGTACCAAAGTTATCGAAGAACTTAACCGCGGTTATCTTCGTAAAAGAAAGGAACATGATGCTTACGGAAGTTGTAAACTCAAAGGAGAACTCAACCGTGTCTACACTCGTCGCAGTAGAATCCTTCGGGAAATCACACGCTTTCTTCCCCACTTTCTTGCAGCTGTATTGGTGAAAAAGAAGTGCAAAGTACTCAAGATTGAGCACTTAACTGCTGACCCTACTGGTACTAAAGGTGCTTTAGCTAGAGCTATTTACACCATGCCTGATAGTTTATTCATTTATAAAAAAGCTGTGTGGTTAGCTTCAATAGAACTTGATTATGATGTGCAGCTAGAAGTTGTTCTACCCTATCACACCAGCACTATACATTATGGGTGCGGGGGGTCGCTTACTCGACATAAAGGTCAGTATGATATCGCCCCGTGCAAGAAGTGTGGTCAACAAGTTAATACTCATTTCAATGCTGCTCACAATATCGCTTCCCTCCAAGGTACTCAACTTCCTCCTGATTCCTTCCCCTCAATGCACGTGAGGGGACCCACTTAAACGACGGTTAAACGCCTTCTGGCAAGTTTAACCAAGTTTCATAACGTGCATTTGAGTTTGGTATAATTACTAATTTTATCACCTTCTTTTTTTCACTTAATTTAATTTTTCTTAGTTTTTGATCAAATTTCATCTTTATTTAGTAGCATTAACAAAGAAAGAGACATAGATTATTCAAAGACACTTGAAAAATTCTCTAACAATGTAAACTACTCGCTACTAAACAATACAATACAAATTTAGAGCGCGAGGTCCCCTCGCATGACACTAGATGGTGCGGTTAAGGAGAGACATTGTTATCAAATAAAAGAGAAAATAAGCAATTATAAGTTTAACTAAAATGAATAGAAATTTTTGAGCACAATCTTATTATAGTTTCTTTAAATTTTTTAAATAACGTTTGAGTGGTGATTACATTGAGAAATAAGAAAGTTCAAGTAATTTTACTGATGTGTCTTTTTATTCCTTTTTTCACATTTATTAATAATTCTTCTTTAACTAGCGGATCTACAGGAAATTTTGTTGAGGATTTTACAACTACGACATATAGAGATGTTAGTCAAACAAGTGTTGATGGGTGGGGAGAAGGGAATCTTACTCTACCAAATAAAAACCCAACATTAGTAGGGAGCTACCAAACTTCATCCATACCATGGAATGTTTATGTCGACGGAGGATATGCTTATCTAGCTACCTATGATAATGTTATCATTATTGATATTTTTACCATGCAAAAAATCAGTCAGTTCGCTACAAATGGACAAACACACGATGTTGTAGTACAGGGTCAGTATGCTTTTGTTGCTGATGGTCAATATGGCATATTAGCAGCAGATATTAGCAATTTAAATTCACCTTTAGTAACTGATTCTTGTCTTACTTCTGATAGAGCTTATGATTTAGCTGTGTTTGGGAGTTTTGCTTATGTAGCTGATTATGGTGGCGGAATACAAATTATCGATATAAAGGATCCTTCCAATCTTGTAATTGTTGGAAATTATAAACTGCCTGGTATTACATATGGTGTTTTTGTTTATGGTAGTTCACTATTTGCAGTAAATGGTGAGGGTATGTACATTCTAGATATTTCAAATCCCATCCAACCCATTTACAAAAGTAATGTAGGTACTCCAGGTATGGCATCCAATGTTTATGTAAATGGTGGGTATGCTTGTGTAGCAGGTAACTGGGGTAGTGCGGAAGTCATTAATATTCACGATCAATATAACCCTTACATAGTGGGTTCTTGTGCTACTACTTTTGGAGAATCAACTGATGTCTTTGTAGAGGGACAATATGTCTATATTGTTGAAGTAGCGGGTAATTTACTTGTATATGATATAGGAATACCAACAACTCCTGTTCTTATAGGTTCTTACTACGCTCCTGGTGGTCATGGTAATGGAGTTTTCATTGATGGTAACTATGCATATGTAGCAGATGATGCTAATGGTTTGTTAAAGATACAAAAAGCAGACAGAGTTCAACCTTCGATGCTAGATTTTACAAAGACTACAGCAAACTGTTATGGTGTTTGTGTTACAGGTAAATATGCTTATGTTGGATGTTCAAACTATTTAGAGATTTATGACACCAGTGATCCTCAAAATCTTGTTTATTCTGGAAGACATTCTATTATTACTCGTGGATATGACATGCAAATTCAAGGTGACTTACTATACATTGCAGCAGGACTTGGAGGATTGGAAATTGTAGACATTAGTAATCCGATATCTCCAGTTTTTGTTGGATCATACAGCATTCCTAATGATGTACGTCATATTGATATTGAAGGAAACATTGCTTTCCTTGCAGCTCAAGAGGAAAGATTGATAATAGTAAATGTTTCAAACCCAGCTACACCTACATTAATTAGCTCTTATACAGGTTTAACATATACCAAAGATGTGGATGTGTGCGGTAATTTTGCATACATAGCTGGTTACTCCGATGGAGCCACCGATGGATTACAAATTGTCAATATTACTGATCTCACTACACCGACTCTTGCAGGATCATATGGAGGTTATGGTGATTTCTTTGATGTGATTGTATCTGGAAATATAGCTTATTGTATAGAAGGAATAGAAGGAGTACACATTTTTGACATCTCAAATTCCTCTAATCCAATACGTATTTCTAAAGCAGAAATAACAAATGAGGTTGAAAACTTCTTTATTTCAGGAGAGTATGCATATACACTTGGATGGTATGGTCATCTAAATGTAGTTGATATAAGAGATCCTTATCTACCAGTAGTTTTAACCGAAAATGAGTTCGGTTTTTCTCATGCAGAAGGTGGAGATTTGGTACTTGCAGGAGATTATTTGTATGCTGTATTTAAAGGAAATCCAAGCTTTCAGGATGCAGGTTTAGCAATAATTGAAGTTAACAGAAATAGAATAAGACAATATGACACTCCTAGAACAGCTCAATCATTAGCTATTTTAACAGCTTCTAGCGATGCTTTTATTGAAAAAGCGTTATTAGAATCTTCAGAGACTATAGAAACAGATACAACAATTGATCATTATCTTTCACCTGATAACGGAAATCATTGGGAATTAGTAACTCCAGGAACCTATCATTATTTTGTAAATCAAGGAAATCAATTGAAATGGCGAGCTATTCTTTCAACATCTAGCAGTAATTGTACTCCAATAATCCATTCTCTGAACATAACATACAGAACAAAACTACTTTACCCAGTTGTCGAGTCTCCAGATGAAGGTTATTTAACAGAACATTATACTCCAGTTCTCAACTGGAACCCAATCACGGGTGCAACTAGCTATTTAGTTCAAATAGATACAGATTCGAATTTTATTACTCCTCTCTATAATGAAACACTGGTAGCATCTTTTACGGAGTTTGAACCTACATCAATTTTAGCCCCAGGTGTATATTATTGGAGAGTTGCAGCAATTGATTCAGACAATTACTTGGGTTCTTTTTCTTCAACAAGAAATATTACAATTTTACCTGATATTAATAGTCCACTAATTGAACAACCTGATAATTTGGAATATTCTGAGGGTTCAGCAGGAAATACTATTTCATGGAATGTAAGTGATTCTAATCCATATTACTACAATATAACTCTCTTTAGTTTTGTCATAGATCAAGGACAATGGAATGGAGAAGATAATATTTCAATCAATGTAGATTCTTTACTGACTGGAACGTACTTTTTCACTTGCAATGTCTATGATTTAGATGGAAATAGTAATAGTAGTACAGTGATAGTAGATGTTATCGCTACAATTAATGAATATGACGTTCTTATCTTATTACCTGTGATAGTAGTAATATCTATTGGTTCATTCAAGTTCATCAAAAGAAAAAGAAGAAAAATCTAATATTCACTCTTTATTCAAATAGCACAAAGTTAGTGAGTATAGATTTAGTTATGACATGAATTTTGTACAAATTCTTTAGAAGTGCCTGAAGCACATCATGGGGACGCCACATCCCCTCCTACACCGCCCAC
>JAAFKI010000076.1 GCA_021399345.1 Candidatus Heimdallarchaeota archaeon | reverse complement strand
GTGGGCGGTGTAGGAGGGGATGTGGCGTCCCCATGATGTGCTTCAGGCACTTCTAAAGAATTTGTACAAAATTCATGTCATAAGAATATGCTCTAGAGAATAATAATAGAAAACATATGAATTCTCTGAAGCCTGTTCTGAATCTGCAATTGTAATGAAGAAGATTCTTAATTATTTTTATATCGAAAACATATACTTAACATAACCTGAAAAACTGAAGAATTGTGTGAGAATTATACGAGTGAGAGTTAGCAATGGAAGATAAGACCATTATTCAGACATCTATTAGGAATTTAGTGGAATATGTACTCAGAAAAGGAGATATTTCATATGGATTCTTCAGTCAGTCTAGATTGGTCGAAGGGACCAAAGTACATCAGAAGATTCAAGGTTCAAGAGGGAAAGACTACCAAAAAGAAGTTCATATTGCTGAAGATATTGTAAGAAAAAAAGCAATTATAAGTCTCAGAGGTCGCATTGACGGTGTTTTTAAGAAAGAAGGTGTAACTTTCATTGAAGAAATCAAAAGCACATCACAGAATTTTATCGGTTTATCAAAAGAATCAAATGAGAACTATTGGGCTCAAGCAAAATTCTATGCATTTCTGTATGCTAGAAAACATAAAATGGAAGAAATTAATGTTCAGCTGACATATTATCAAATTAATACCAAACAGATCAAATTATTCACAATTAAATATACTCTCCAAGAACTCGAAAAGTTCTGTTTAAACATCATTGATCAATATTTAGAATGGGCCGTTATTTTGTCAAATTGGCTGAAAAAGAGAAGTTCAAGTATTAAGAATCTATCTTTTCCATTTCCATCCTTTCGAAAAGGTCAAGAAAAGATGATTAAAATTGTTGAAGAGGTTCTTTCAGAAAAGAATAAACTTCTATGTCAAGCTCCTACAGGAATAGGCAAAACTATTGGAGCTGTTTATCCTTCAATAAAACTACTGAGGACTAGCTTTGACTCTAAAATCTTTTATCTCACTGCAAAAACGACTACACGATTTATAGCAGAAGAAACATTAGATATACTTAGGAAAGCAGGTTTGAGTTTGAAATCTGTTTCAATCACAGCTAAAGCAAAAATCTGTTTTAAAGAGAATGACATGTGTGACCCAAATTACTGTGAGTTTGCTAGAGGACACTTCAACAGAGTAAATACTGCTATCAAAGATATTTTTCAAGAAGAAGCTTTTACAAAGTCTGTAATTGAAGAATATGCTATGAAACACAAAGTATGTCCCTTTGAGTTGTCTTTAGATTTAGCTCTATGGTCTGATTGTATAATCTGCGATTATAATTATGCATTTGACCCAAGGGTTTTTCTCAAACGTTTCTTTGCTGAGGAAAAAGGAGATTATACTTTCTTAATTGATGAAGCTCATAATTTGGTAGATAGAGCCAGAAAGATGTTCTCAGCAGAACTTCTGAAGAAACCTATTCTGAAACTAAGAAGAGCAACTAAAGAGGAAATACCTGAAATCGCTAAAATTCTGAATAAAATCAACCAATATATGATTAGAACTAGAAAAAGATGTGAGGAGAAAGAACATTTTTACATCGTTCAAAAAGAATTACCAGACGAAGAACTTCTCAAGATGTTAAGAAAATTCTCAAGCTTAACTTCAGATTGGTTGGAGTTGAACAATCCCACAGATTTCAGAGAGGGATTGTTGGAGTTGTTTTTTGATGTTAGAAATTTCTTACGAGTCGCAGAAGAATATGACAGCCATTATGTAACATACTTTAGAAAATATAGAAGCAATGTGATGATTAAATTATACTGCATAGATCCATCAAAATTGTTAAAAAAGGCACTCAATAGAGGAAATACGGCAATTTTCTATTCAGCCACTTTAACACCTTTAGATTATTTTGCTTATCTTCTTGGTGGAGATAAAGGAAGCACTAAGATGCAACTACCATCACCCTTTCCAAAGGAAAATTTAGCTCTAATGCTAGCAGATCACATCTCTACTAGATATGTTCATAGAGACCAATCTTACAAAGAAATTGCTGAACTCATTCTTAGAGTGACTAAACCTAAGATTGGTAATTATCTAATTTATTTTCCATCATATGTTTATTTGGAGAATGTTTTAGAAGAATTTGAGAAAATTAAAGAAGGAACTGAAATTATAGTTCAAACCCAAGGAATGACAGAACAGCAAAGAGAAGAATTTTTAGAAAAATTCTCAGACTTTGGAAGAACACCACTGATTGGATTTTGTGTGATGGGGGGAATATTTGGGGAAGGTATTGATCTCATTGGTGAAAAATTGTCTGGTGCAGTTGTTGTAGGAGTTGGATTACCTAAAATAAGTCTAGAACAAAATCTCATAAAGGACTATTTTGATGAAGAAAATGGCAAGGGATTCTTATTTGCTTATACTTTTCCTGGAATGAATAAGGTGATGCAAGCAGCAGGTAGAGTTATTAGAACAGAAAAGGATCAAGGAGTGGTTCTTCTAATTGGGGATAGATATTCAACAAATACCTATACAAAGCTCTTTCCTGAAGCGTGGCAGGATATAAGGCTAATAAACAATAAAAACCAGTTATCCAAAATGATAGAAAGTTTTTGGAAAGAATAATATTAAAGTTCTCCACGTAAGTAATGATGAATCGCTTCAGTCTGAGTACTCTTTATGATTTCGCTGACTAAGATCTGAAAAGCATCATTAACATTGTCTCCAAATTTAGCAGAAGTTTCAATGTAAGGGATGTTATATCCACTCCAATTTGCGAGTGATTTTGCGTATTTCTCTCCATATTCAGCAGGAATGGTATTGTATAATGAACCACGTAAATCGTTTTTATTCCCGATTAAAACTAAAGGAACTTTTCTATTTTGATTATTCTTAAGTAATTCTCTAACCCAATCTGAAAGGTGTTCGTACGAATCAGGACGAGTTAAATCAAAGACTAGAAGAGCACCTCTAACTCCTTTGTAAAATCCTTCACGAACAGCTGAAAATCGAGGCTGACCAGCAAGATCCCAGAGAATTAATGTAACTTCGTAGTCATCAACATGCAACACTTTGGTAGCGAAATCAGCGCCTAAAGTCATTTGATAATCGCGATCGAATCCTTCCCCTATAAAATTTTTCCGCAAACTCGTCTTTCCGACCGCGCCTTCACCAAGTAGCGCTATTTTAAATTTTTTTGTTTCCAGTTAAGACACCATGCTTTTTACTCTAATTACTACTAGTAATTGAACTCTATTATATGCCTTTTGGTTGGTTAAAAATACTATCTGCATATATTTAGGGGATTTCACTTAATTTCCCGACAAAAACCTTATGTGTGTATGTTTCCACACATATAATCGAGATTGCTCTAGTGTGCTCATTATTACACTTTTGCATTACATCAGGCTGAAGAAATACATTTTTGCTGCATCTACAGTTCAAAATAGGAAATGTCTACATGGTTTTATTCTTCTTGAAAAAAAGAAAGGAAAGTTTTCCTTTTTATTTCTTTATTGGGAAGTATAGAATGAACGGGATTTTATTTCCATCACTTACTTTAGGGTTAGTATTTTCTTCCAAACATTGATGTGGTGCAAATTTGTATTCTTTACTTTCCTTAACCCAGTCACCTAATTCTTTCCAAGCTCTTCCCAAATCATGTACTCCAACACAACTCTTAGTCACGAATAAACCTTCAGGAATTGTTTTAACTGTCAAATTACCATCAACTTCAAAATCATCATCAATGGTCATCCAAAATTCATAACCATATGGATTTTCTTTGTTAATGATAAACGTTCCACTTTCTTTATCATATTTTGGATCAGGATTATTGAAACCGAATACTCTATGCTTTTCTGGTTTATCATATAGTCCTTGTGGTTCAGCCCATGAATACAGTTTTTCCCCTGCTTTTGGTTCAGGGTCGCCTAAAAATTCACCCATAGCGTGGAAGGATACAACCTTCATTTCCGGTAAATTAACTATTTTGAAATCATTTTCTTTAAACATTTTTATTTCACTACCTAATACTGTGTATTTATTGATTAACGCTTCATAACGTAATCTAAGGGTTTCAAGCTTTTCCTGTTCTCTGACTTTTATCTCTAGAAAAGTTTTAGCAGAACTTGTAAGAATATCTTCTCCATCAAAAGAAATCTGGTAAAATCCTCTTTCTCTTTTTTCAACTAAACCACAATCAACTAAAGTTGTAAGGTGGTTAGCTAGTGAAGTTTTAGCTATTCTCAGTTTTTCTTGTAGATCACCAAATTCCATAGGTTCAGTTAGCAATCTAGCGAGTATTTCTAGTCTTGTAGGGTGATCTAATGCTTTATGGAGATTAGATATTTCTACTAAAGATTCGAGAATAAACAACTGAATTGATTCTTTGTTATGGAAAGGCATGTTACCCATATTATACCATCTCTTGTGTATTCATAAGCTCGGGTTAGTGAATTAATGAATGTTAGAATAGATGAACATATGAATAAATACGTTTTGCAAAAATTTTCCATCAACTGAAAAACTAATAAAGCCTTTTTCTTTCTGAGACTTGATACTATGTCAAAAGAAAAGATGAAAGGTATTTCGGTTAAGAAAAGTGAGGACTTTTCTAGATGGTACACAGAACTAATACAAAAGGCAGAACTAGCAGATATACGCTATAACATTAAAGGTCTTGTTCCTTATCGAGCTTGGGCTTCTGTCTCTATAAAACGAATGTATGAAAAATACGAAAAATGTCTCGAAAAGAAGGGGCATCTGCCGTTAATAATGCCTACCTTAATACCGGAAAGAAACTTCTTACTGGAAGCAGATCACGTTGAAGGTTTTTCACCTCAAGTTTTCTGGGTTACACACGGTGGAGAGAAGAAACTAGAAGAAAAACTGGCTTTAAGACCAACTAGTGAAACTGCTCTTTATCAAATGTATTCGCTATGGATAAGAAGTTACAATGACTTACCTTTCAAGAGATATGTCTCTGGGCAAGTTTTCAGATTCGAAGGTGGGGACACTAGAGCTTTCTTCCGAGCCAGAGAGTTTCATTGGATTGAATCTCATGATGTTTTTGCAACAGAAGAAGAAGCTAGACAACAAGTCATTGAGGACATGGAAACAACATATGAAATGCTTCAAGATGAATTTGCTATTCCAATCATCTTTTTCCAAAGACCAGAATGGGATAAGTTTGCTGGAGCTGTTCACACATATGCTGCTGATGCTTTAATGGATTCAGGAAGAGTATTACAATTACCTTCAACACATCTGTTAGGACAAAATTTCTCTAAACCATTTGATGTTACATTTATGGATGAAGACAATGAAGAGAAATATGGATACATCACTTGCTATGGTCCAGCAATAAGTAGAATTTATGGAGCAATGATCTCTTTACTTGGTGATGATCAAGGTTTAGTGCTTCCATGGGACTTAGCGCCTATTCAAATTGTAATAATTCCTATTTACAGAGCTGATACCAAAGAACTGGTTTTAGATAAAGCCAGAGAATTAACCCATCTTATTGATGATCTCATTGATAATGCATACATCAAACTTGATGATAGAGACTACGTAAATCCAGGAGAAAAATTCAATGAATGGGAATTGAAAGGAGTACCTCTAAGGATTGAAATTGGTCCTAAGGATATAGAAAATAACCAAATTGTAGCTGTAAATAGGATTTCTGGAGAGAAGATAAGAGTAAAGCAAGATGAGTTGAATAAGTATATAGAAAATTATGCCGAAAATTTCACTAAACTGCTAAAGGAAAAATATTCCATTCAGTTTGAATCACAAGTAGAAATAGCAAATACAGTTGAGGAAGTCAAGAAAATTATCGGTGAAAATAAAATTGCTTGTACTGGATTCTGTTCAATTGATCTTGATGGTGAACCATGCGCTGAAATTATTGAAAAAGAAGTCAAGGCTCAAGTAAGAGGTAAGAGAACTGATGCTGAAACTCACAAATTCGAAAAATGTGTAGTTTGTGGCAATCCAGCTCATGAAACAGTTTATGTAGCAAGAAGCTACTAACTTTCTTTTTATTTTTCTTTTATTCAAAAAAAGTCATATATTCAAAAGAAATGTCTATACAGTGAATATTTTGCTTGCGGACCAAGTTAGAGATCTTTTATCCAAGAACACAATTCAAAAACAGATATCTAGAAACGATCTACTGCATGAAATCACTTACACCGCACCAAGTCCTGGAACTTATGATCAACAGTGGTTTTGGGATTCATGCCTTCATAGCCTAGTTTGGTCAGAATTAGGAGAACAATCTAGAGCTATTCAAGAAATTAACAGCTTAATGCTTGGGATGGATGAAAAACAATTTATTCCACACATGATCTTTTGGAAAAAAATTAAGAACATTTATTGGTGGATTTTTGATAAACTATATCTTACTGATCTTTACTCTGAGTTGATTCAACCACCTTTAATCGGATATACAGTTCATAAGCTAGCAAAAAAAGGTACTGAATTCAAGAAAGAAATTATAGAAGGTATTCTTTCCCATTATAACTACTTAGCTAAAGTGAGAGACCCAGAGAAGATGAACTTAATTTCAATCATTCATCCTTGGGAGAGCGGTTTAGATTCATCCCCTAAATTCGATTTAGAATTAACAAATAAGAGATTAATGCGATTTCATCAATGGAAACGTATGAGAGCACTCTTGAAAGAATCAGCTAAATATGAGTGGAATCAAGAAATTATCGCAAAAAAATCTACTTTTAAAGTAAAATGTGTTTTAACAAACACGCTATACGCGTTTGGAATGGAAGCTTTTAGCGAGGTTCTAGCCAAATACAGCCTTAAAGATGCTGCTAAAGAATTAAAGGAAAAATCACAAGCTGTTTTAGATAGCTTGATACAAAATTCTTGGAATGAAAAAGAGGAACTTTTTTTTGATATAAATTTGAATGCAAGCAATAATAAGCAAATCCATGTTAATACGATTACAGCCCTACTACCGCTGATGTTGGATATTCCCAAGGACATCAAAGATAGTCTGATAACTCATTTAACTAATAGAACAGAATATTGGTCAACTTACCCTGTACCAACCGTGTCAATGACCGAGCGATCCTTCAATCCTAACAACATCCAGTTACTCTGGAGAGGACCTACTTGGGTTAATACTAATTTCTTCATCTGGAAAGGATTGAAAAAACATAATGAAAATTCACTAGCTGATGAGCTTGCACAAAAAACAAGAGAATTAGTCGATAAGTCAGGATTTAGAGAATTTTATAATCCAATAACGGGTGAAGGTGGAGGAGCTAACAATTTTGGATGGTCGACACTTATTCTTTTAATGAGTAAATGAGAGCATTTTAAGAAATCAGAGACTTCCGTTCAACCAAATTATAAAACCTAGAACAATTAGTAATTGGCTAGAAATATAGGAAAACATTGTTACTAATCTTTCATATCTGAATTTTTTAACAAATCTCCTTATTCCATTGGAAAAATCAGAAACTGCAAATAACCAAGCTCCGAGATACAAGATTATGGCCCCTAATTGATAATTGGGCCATCCTTTAGGTAGAAACAGAAATGTTGAACTGATACACATTAAACAAATAATAAAGATATATGCAGTAACAGCTTTAGTCATCTTTCCTGTGTTTTTAGTTATGTAAGGATGCGCAATTGAAGCTGCTCCAACAAATGGTAAAGCTAAGAACATACCCCACCATTGCCATAAAATAAATCCTCGAACATTGATAATAAAAGCCACGATATATGAAATGTGCCCTAACAAAAAGGCACTAAGACCAAGTTTCAACCCGAGAAGTTTCTTATCAGGATCAGGTATCATTAAGAAAACATCCCCTAGAAATCCAAAGACTAAAGCTATTACAAACCAAACTTCATACACTGAAAAATTCAAAAGAGACGATACAAAAAATGCCAATAAAAGTGGCATCAATAATGGTTTTGTTATAAACCTAGCTAAAACAAATTGATCTTTTCCAAAATCAACCAAAAGTTCTCCTAGCAAGTGTATAAAAGAGACAAAAGCAAATATGATAAGCAGAATAAGACTAGCTATTTCCATTTAATCTCAAAACAAAGAAAAATGAATGATTTAAAAAACTATGCTCATCTTTCATACATCCTCTGGAAGATGTATAGCAATTTTACAGACATCACCACCATGCATAACTGTTTCAAGAACTTCCACCTTAACTTCTTTCTGAAGGATGTCTTCCCATATACCTTTGTAGAAACCTGCACCACAATAGCAATAGTGTTCAGGAAGTTTGTTGGATTCATTATCTAGAACATCACGCACTCTAGGACAATGGCAGAATATTGCACGTTTTTTTAGAGGATCAGTTTCTTCAAACCAATCTTTGATAAATGCACTTTTGGGAATTTTGGTAGCAATAATTTTGTTACCTTGCAATTTACCCGCTGTTCCCATTCCTCTACTAAGAATCTCTTTCTTATACTTATCTTCGATTTTTAGATTTGTTTCCAGAAAACTTTCAAATTCATTCTGAAACTCTTGGTGAACAAGTTTCAAATCCTTAGTTCTAGCATATAATTTCTGATATTTCTCTAATGATTTTGTTGAATAACGACATGCACAACCTGTCATGATAGCGATTTTTTCTTCATTATTAACAAGTTCAGAGAGTCTATGCATGGCTTCATTAGACCAATCAAAAACTTCTTGCCTAGTTGACTGGGCGGAGATTTCTTCGCACCCTTCCATTACAGAAGTTCTAATTTCACGCCCAGCTATTTCTTCGATGCAACTAGAGAATTTGCTAAGCCAGTACTTATCAAAATCAAATTCCTCTGACATTAGTATCGATTTTCTGATTGTAAAGAAGCTTATAATCTTATCTCTCCTCTTTTGGAAAAAACCTTATTAACCCTCTCTCAACATCAGATTCATGCTCCCTTTAATTCAGCTTTATTCTATACTTGAGGAGGAAAGATCACATATTTTGGAACGATTCACCAAAGTAGCGAATAAACATTTCAGCTTTAAAGAAACTAAAGGAACATGGAGTTCTGAATTGATTTTTAGACACATTTTAATGAGTAATTATTGGTTACTGCGCAATCTTCCAGGTGGAGAAGAATTAACACCACCAGCAATTGCTCTTAATCCAGGTCAAGTTTCAGATAATGATGTGAGTATTGATCATCTTAGAGATGCCTTCCTTCTTGTTTCTGACATTATCAAACAGAGACTCTCATATTTACAATCTGAGGAGGAAGAAGAAATAATAGAGACATTCAGAGGAAAAAAACCTCGTCAAACAGCTATTCTAGGTTTTATTTACCATGAACTTAGACATTTAGGTCAAATAATTTGGCTATTCAAAAGATCCACAGGATGGACAGATGAAGAAATTTATTCGAACTAAAATGAAATCAAGGGTCAATCTCTGTGGACAACACTTTTTTTTGTTAAAACACATTATAATTGCATGAATGAAATTTCTGTGTGTTTAACATTTGATGTAGATGCTGAAAGTTCTCAAATCAGAAAAGGAGAAGATCCTGTCAAAATCTCAAAAGGACAATTTGCAATACAGAGAGGAGTACCAAGGATTTTAGATTTGCTCAAAAAATATAACATTCAATCTACTTTCTTTGTTTGTGGTTGGGTTGCTGAAAAATACCCAGAAACCATTCAAAACATTATTGCTGATGGCCATGAGATTGCTGCTCACGGATATTTACATGAGGAATTGGACACACTTGAGTTTAATGAGGAAACTATAGTTCATGAACATACTAATCAAATTCTTGAGGATTTGGCAGGAAAAATTAAAGGATTCAGAGCTCCCTATTGGAAATTATCCAAGTATACTCTTACAATAATCTCAGAAATGGGATATGTCTTTGATTCTTCCTTAATGGATGAAGATAGACCTTATATCTACTCCGTACCTGAATCACCTAGAAATTTAGTTGAATTTCCTGTCGAATGGTTTCTTGATGATTGGATTCTTTTTGAGCAACTTCAACAACCACCTTCAGCTGTTTTTGAAACATGGAAATCGCAATTTGATGCATTACAGGTAATTAAGGATATGGAGGATAGTCGTAGAGTATACACTCTTACGTGTCATCCAGCATGTATCGGTCACGCTTACCGCATCCAAATGCTTGAACGATTAATACGATATATGAAATCTAAACAAGCAACATTCTCAAAAATACATCCTATTGCTGTTGAATATCTTCTCTAATTCACGCAACTCTTTTTGGTGTAAATTACATAAGTAAGTGTTTAATTCACAGCAAAGACCATATTTTTCTCCATAATTTCAAAGAATGCTCTATTAAAAGCTGTTGTAAAAAAGAAAGAAAAAGGAGCGATTACGATACTCAAAATAGACTTCTAATCCAAAGATCAAATGGTTCCCAGAAGAAACTTATCAAACCAGATAATGTTCCAAGAGCAGAATAAACAAATAAAACAATAGTTTGCCATTTGGAAATGTTTATTCCGAAAATTGCTTCCATTTTACGTTTGTAAATCTTTATTGGGATGTCAATTGTTCTTAGTATACGATAGTTCTGTTCAAATTCAATTTTGATGTTACTGTCTAAATCCTTTGACCATTTAGTAGGAGTGATAAAGAATTCAACCACAATTTCATCCAATTCAGGATGAAAATAAACTATTCTTTGTTGTGGTGCTAAGGATGCAACATGACCAATTGCAATAGGTCTAACAATCAATGCGCCTTTCTCTAACCCATGTATTCTTGTGGTAGCTTCAATGACCTTTTCACCTAATTTAGTCACATTCATTGAGAAGTACTCTGCAGATTCTTTGTCAACTGTTATCTCCTCAATTACTACTCTGTCATCAAACTGTTCATCTCGGATTAAAGTTATCTTAAGACGAAATACCTCATCTAAACACATATTCTTTGGAATCATTATTGATAAATCCCTAGAAAACCCTTCAAATACTTCTTTTTCAGCTGCTTCCCCAAGAGTGTCTTCATCAACCATTTTTGCTGATTCTTCTCGTTCACCTAGCATTTCAACTTCGTCTTCTTCTTTTAGCATTTCGGCTTCTTCTGCTTCATCATCATATTTAGGCGCGTGTTCTCTACCAGCTAATGTACCTCTATCAGCCATCTCTTCATAGTATTCCCCAGCCTTAACCGGTTCAACATCTTCCATCCTCTTCGAACTAGAAGGACGAGGAGAGGGTAAGCTTTTTTTAGATCTTTTCGATTTTTCCTTCCTTTTCATTTTTCTGCTTTCGATTTCCTCAGAATCCTCAAAAGCAGCTGAAGCTTTGTCTCTTATAGGTCTCCTTGGTAACAGTGTTTTTCTATCTTTTAAACTGAACAACCTATCACTAAAATCGATCTTTTTTGCTGTAATTCCAATTACTATTGCAAATAAAGCTGTTGCAATAAAAATTATACCTAACAAATAAAATGTTGGTCCCCATTTGAATACCATAAACTATCAATAACGCTTGTTTTAATTAAACTTTATGTAAAAAATCAAAGCTTGTAAAACTAGTTTTGTCGGATGTTTTACCCGCGTCATACATTAGTATATAAAAAAGATTTTTTGTTCATGAACTAGGTCTAATGTATGAAGATGAAAAATGAAAAGGAAACAATTTTCATTAATCAATTTGGGGTTCGTTTCAGAAGATGTGAAGTCTCAGAATGCATTTATTGTGTAGATAAATATGAGGTTTCAACTGGTGGAATAATGTCTAATAAAAAAGGAACACCTTATTTCAAAGGAAATGTTTGTAATTGCTCTCTTGATAATCAAACTAGTCTTAGGGAAGCAGCTAAAGTTCAATGTTATCCGGTTGAAGATAGAATTCAAAGTGATCATACCAATCTGGAATTTATACACAAATTAAGAGCACAATAAAAGATATAATATTGATGTTTCTAAAAAACTATACATATTTCTCAAAAAGTATATGTTGAGAATTAGCAAAAAGCTAGTATTCTTAAGATAGAATTCTGATTCAGAATAAATTAAGCAAAATAAGATTCTAATAGCAAATTTTAAATTAACAAGGAACCATTTTGCAAATCTATGAAAGGAATTCATTTAATTGAAAGAGATATTCAAAAATATATTTTCATTTTTCTCACTATTTCTTCTTTTCTATGGATAATTTTAACGGGGTTATCAATATATTATTACCCTGGTGGAAGTATTGGTGATTCCACAACAGAAGGTTTTAGCTTCTTTTATAATGCTATCAGTGATTTAGGAAGGTTTACAGCACAAAATGGAGAATCTAATTCTCTATCCCGTGCGTTATCAATAATTGCAATAAATCTAATTTGCATAAGTATAGCACTTTACTTCTCTGTTATCTGGAGGTTCTTCAGAAAGAAAAAAGTTACAAAGTGGTTAAGCATATTTGGTAGCATTTCTGGAGTTATTTGTTCGATTTCTTATTTTGCATTAGCTTATGCTGCAACAGATACAATCTATCCCATCCATAAAAAACTTCTAACGATTTTTCCAGTATTTTTCTTCATTAGTGTTATTTTATACATTATTGTCTTCTTCAAAGAAAAGGAATTTCCTAAAATAAATGCATATTCTTTTGTGGCCTTGATGCTAGCTGCAGTAGCTTTAGCAATAACAGTAATTATAGGATTTGTTCAGGGAGGGGAACTTGATAAAATAGGTCGAAGAGCAGGTAATACTTTATTTAATTTCATCCAAATCTTTGTTTATGGTCTTCAAGGTATTGGTGCCTATCTTTATATCAAACGTCAATCTAAAAGAGAAATAGTTGGTTAGATTGCAGAAAACAAATTTCATAGTATCAATCATATATGGATTTCAAGCTTTAGGAGTAGTTCTTTTTTTGGGAACTAAACAGAGCGAGCAATTCAAAAAAAAGAATGAAAGTCTAGTTTATAGATACTTATTATGTAATTGAAATCTAAAAAATGGAATGAAAACACACAAAAATAAAAATAAAAAAAAGGGAAGAAATTTAGTATTTATGTCCACAATTTCCACAGAACTTAACATCAGGTGCGTTTTTAGCTCCACATTCAGTGCAGAACTTCACTTCACCCTTCTTTTCATCGTCTGTTGGGTCTCCACAATTAGCACAGAATTTTGCAGCTGGTGAAACTTTGTTTTTACATTGGTTACAAGTAATGAATGCTGATTCTACTTCACCTTTTTTCTCTATTTTATCAGCTTGTTTTAGTTCGCTTCTTGAGAAAAGGTTGTTTATCATAACAGCTCCAGTTAAACCACTACCACCTTCAGGCATTTTTTCTACAACTTTAGCCATACCTGCGTATTGTTGAATATCTTGTGCAGCGACACCAGAACGCATCCAGAATAAACGATCTCTATATTCAGGTGTTGTATCGATTCCTCCGAATTTGAGGTTCTTCAGTTTTATTCCCATTTCTAATAGGTCGCCTTTCACTTCATCTTCAATGAAATCTGATGTTTTACCCAAATTTGACATTACATCTGTTATGCTTTTCTCGGAAAGTTTACTGATTACTGATTCAACAACAAATGTTCTGAAAAATTCATTAAATGATGCAGTCGTGTAAATACTTCTATTTCCAGCGATTTCAAAAACGAATTTTTGTATATTGTCAATTTTGTAGTAATAATCCCCGAAGAATTGCAAAGGTGCTAATTCTTGTGTTTGTGAACGTCCACCGAATTTTCCTTGAAAATCTGCTAGATTGACAAAAATCACTTGACAATTAAATGGACTTTTATCAAAACCAACAATTCTTGACAGGAAAGTTGTCAACAGTGGAATATTCTTTGTTTTCATGAAGTGTCTTCCACCTTTTAGCACGTCATAAACTACAGAATCTTTTATGAAAACTGCTACTTGGTTTGGAAGGACATTTACTTGATCTCCCCAGTTGATTGTATCACGAGGGTGTCTATACATTATTTCGTCGCCTCTACCTAGGGGCCACTCTAATACTTCTACCATAATCATACCTCTTTGATAATTTCTATATTAACCTCTAAACGGTTCTAATTCAAAATATTGTTCTTTATGCTTTTAAATGTATACAAAGTGGGAACTGCCCATTAATAACACTGCAAGTTGAGAGAAGTTTGCCTAAACCACTTTATACCTTTTTTAGTTTCCCCATTATTCTTCCGGATCCATAGGATTACCGCAAATAGAACAGAACTTTGCAACTGATGAAACTTTATTTTTACAGTGATTGCATGTAACGAACGCTGATTCCACTTCAAGTTTTTCAAGTTTCTCTATTTCTCCTTGAGTTAAATCTTCAGTATCAGGGATAGTATCTATAGATTGTTTATCAAAATTTTCTGTTATTTGATCTTCTTCTAATGGGGGTTTAAACACTTCAGTCTTTATCTTTTTCATTTCTTGATGGCACACTGGACACTTGGGGTTAAATCTCAACCAAGTCTTCAAATGCTTCACATGGAATATATTATCGCACGATTTACATCTAGAAATTTCTGTCTCTCTCTCGACTATATTGTTACAGATTAAACATCTTGGCATGTCTTTCTTGCAGTTCCAACATTCTCGTCTAGTAATTGGATTTGGTCTCATACAATGTGGACATCTTGTTATACTTCTGATGCGTAAGATTTTCTTTGATTTTTGACCTGTTTTGTATAGAAATAATCTAGCTTTACTTATCCCTTCCCCAAAATTTTCTCTCCAATCAATTATTGGTTTGATTATTGCAACTCCACAAACCAAAGCAGATATGGATAAACTAACTTCCAAGCCCACATTATCCACCTTATAGAAGAGTAAGAAGAATATTACTATCCCTAAAACAAAGAGAAGAAGGTAATTCCGAACAAAGATAAATTTGAATGCTTCGCCAATCCAAGTGAAGATTGCTATAAGTTTAGCTTTAACCCACCTAACCATTCTTTTGAATCTTTCAGGATCATAAAGAAATTTAGCTAATCTAACTATTAGTTTAGGTATGTATTTTATTCCTCTCCACCATGATTGTAAAAGTGTTAGCAAAATCTTGCCTAAATCTTTGAGCATTTCAGCTATTTCTCTTCTTAGGTGAATAATGATGTTTATCAAGATCAAACCTCCTCCAATTAGGTAGTAGATGTACAAGGGCAATACATCAACAGCTGTAAGAACGATAACTATTATTCCTGCTATCGATAAAAAATTCCAGGGAGATAATACCAACTTCCATTTAATTCTCTGAAGCATTTTTCTTAGGGATTCACCTATCCTTCTAAATAATTCTAGAAGTTTCTCGTTAAGATCGTAGGCTTCTATGAAAAATCCAAAGATAATCAAAAGAACACCAAAACCCATAATTACAAAGAAAATGTAAGGTTCGATTCCAAAATCTTCCATTTTGAATGTAATTATGTAAATTACTGTTGGTAGAGCAAGCATGAGAAATCCTAAATATGCAGTTATTGCTCCAAGAACGAAATAATCTATACCTTTTCTCTTAATTCGACGCAAGATTATTGAGAAGAAGAGAATGAAGAAACCAGCGACTAACACACCTATAAACAACATGAAGAGCCATTCCTCACTTTCAGCGAGTCCAGTAATCATTGTTCCTATCAGCCCCAGTAGTCCAACTATCAATCCTATCCACATAGTAGTCAGAGCAGGAACTTTCTGATCCTTAGGTTTCAAATGGGTTTTATCTTTACTCATTTCTTCCACAACTCCTCAATTTGATCTGCTAGTTTCTTTGAGCGCCCAGTTTTTAGTTTCTTAAGTTCTCCACGCCTTCTAAGGATAATAATTGCTACTGAAGCCATTACTATCAATCCTGCTCCAATGAACATCCTAATAGGTAAGGCCAAGCCTTCAAATATTCCTATAAAATCAATCTCTGGTTTAATAAATGTAAGTAGCAAATCAAATCCATAAGCTATACTAAAAAGTGCAACTGACAGCAAAAGTAATGTCAGGAAATTATCACCTACATATCCAAAAACAGTCTTCAAGGTCAACCATATTGTAACAAATATATTGCTAAAAAATTCGGGAATTTTCTTAAGAAACTCCAAAAATTTCTTAGGGTGGAAAATGAAATGGGAGAATAGGAGGAAAGTTCCACCAATTGATAATGATAAATACGCATCATATCCCCAATTTCTTTCGAAACCAATAGCAATTCCAGTAATGACAGCTGCTAAGCCAAGAATTCTAAAGATTAGCACTCTACGTTCAATTAATAGTTCTATTAGAGCTTTGAAGAATTCGTAGAATTTGATCATAACTTTCTTCCTAGTTAGTAATTGAAAGAAAACGACACTAAATACTCCTAAAATAATACAATACCAATATTCTCGGTTTCTATCACCATAGATGATAAGTACAAATCCACCTATCATCCCAACAAAACGTATAAACTCCTTCAGAATAACCAACCAATGTTCAGCGATAAATGCGAAAATCTCTACAATTATCTCCCATATTTTCACAAAGAAATCTTTTGTTACGCTGATAATTTTTGCAATCGGATTATAGAATATATCCACTGCTATGAATTTCAAAACCTTCCAAACTGTCTTGTAATGATGGCAAGGTATATACAAGCTGCAAGCAGTCAGAATCAGAATATGCCACCAAGTGTCTGCTTGTTCAGCTTCAAATGTAACAGAGAAGTAAAGAATAGATACTAAAGCAGCAAAATCTAGTGTGTAAAGAATAACTTTTATCCAATGCTCTTTCAAAAACTTAAGGAATGCAACAAACTTATTCCACAGAGCAAGGAAGGGTTCTTTCAGAATGAGTATAATTTCCCAGAAGAATAAAGAGAGATTAACTACTATTTCTTTTAGTTTGAGTAGAACTGGTTTCCTGAGTATTATTTCAGCCAATAAAATTGTTAGGAATCCAACATAGAACAAGTACTGGTATCCTTCAGTAAAAGCAAGATAGAGTGCAAATACACCTGCGCCTGTAAATATGAGTCTGATTGTCTCATTTATTATTCGTTTATAATATGGTTTGATGATATTTTCCCAAATGAATATAAAGAATTGAGAAAATATATCCCAGATTTTCTTTAGTACAGCCTTTCTTGTAAACACTTCGCTTATTATTATAGCAATTGAACCTAACCATACTAAGTATTCAAAACCTCCTGGCTTAAGTCCAAAATAGATCAAAACTATACCACTAGCTACTCCTGCTAAACGGAGAATTTCTTTAAGAATAGTCCACCAATGTTCGATTATGAATAAGAATATTGCATCAATTATACTCCATACAAAATCAGCAAATGCAACGATTTTATCCCAAATGAAAGTAACTAAACTGACAAAAGCATTCCAAATTCCCTGTAGAACCACTTTTCTTGTAAATAATTGACTGAAAACAATTACTGCAATACCAATCCATATGAAATAGACATACTGTGGTAAATCGAAACCATAGTAAATGAATGATGCACCACCCGCTACTCCTGCTAAACGAAGAATTTCTTTAAGAATAGTCCACCAATGCTCAGCAATAAATACAAAGAAGGAAACGATTTTATCCCAAATTGCTTTCAGAGCTTCTTTTAGAGCAATAAATAGAGTCTTGAAAAATTCATAGAAGATGTCGACCGCTACATATTTAATCACTCGCCAAATTCGCTTTGAGTGATGTACGATAGGGTAAACACAACATACTGAAAATATAACTATTTTCCACCATTCTGTTGACCAGTCTGTTGGCCATAAAATAGCAATTGTTACAATACCACCTAAAGAAATTATATCCAAAGAATAGAGTACAATATTTTTCCAGTGTTCTACAAACCATTTAACAAATGAAACAAGTTTTTTCCAGAGAAATACCAGAGGTTTTTCAATCATATCCCAAATAAATTGATCTAAAAAGGTTAATTCTACCATTATTCCTGCTACAATTGAACCAATTCCCCAATAAACAAAGAATGTCGATCCAAGGATATTTAGGATGAAATTTTCACCTAAAGTTATCTGCTTACCTGTAGAAAATAGTATAAGCAAAAATCCTACTACAATCAGGAATATTCCTATCTGTGCTTTTTTATTGACACTGATATTATACCTTAACATCTGTACTGTCAAGTAAAAAACAATAACAACCGTACTAACTAGCAAAGAAATAAATAGAATATTTAGAACTAAATCAGAATTTTCTAGAACTAAGGAGATAATTAAAATAGCAATAACAAGAGAAACGAATGTGTAATAGAATACATTTGACAGTACTGAATGAATCCGTTTTTCTTTTTCGGCTTTCATCTATCTAGTAAGCTGAACTAATGTGCTATTTAAACATATGGAAGTCATATATTTTAAGAAAACGCTTATGTTAAGGTTGCAATTCTTTCAGAGTATTATTCTACCTAGAGAAAAAGGCTAGAGTATTTCATTCGGGGATTTCCAAATCAACTGTTTCAATAGTTAGATGTCTTATATTGAGATGGGTGTCTCTGGAACCACATTTTGCACACTTAAAATTGTACGCAAACTCATCATCTCCCTCTATTGAAGGCTCTCCTTTGTGATCACAATCGATGCAAATTATTTCTGCAGGCAATATAAGTAGTTCCAATTTTGAATCTTTGAATAATTCAAGTTCATCTGTTATAATACCATATGCTTCTTTTAGTAAATCAGGTATAACCATTTCATAAGGATCAGCAGATACTGTTATAGTTTTGACTTTGCTTGCATTATGTCCAAGTGCAATTTTTTTTACTTGCTCCACTATTGCTGATGCAAGACTATATTCATGCATTTTACTCAACCTATGGTAATTGTATACCTAATGCTTCGATTAAAGATTCTAGACCCAAAGAGGTTTTTGCACTAGTACAAATAACCCTCATGTCAGATTTGATTTTGCCAGCATCCTCAACTAAATTACCAGAATCAAAACCTAATCCATCTAAATCACACTTATTGATCACAGCTATAGCTGCACCTTTGAAAATAATTGGATGCTTCTTAATTACATACTCACCTTCAGTTATACTGACCACAACTATATTCATTTGTGCCCCCACATCCCATGCAGCAGGACAGATAAGATTTCCTACGTTTTCAGCAAAAAAGATATCATAATCATCAATATTTATTTTATCTAGTTCCTTTTGGATTAAATTTGCACTTAAATGACACCCTCCACCTGTGTTAATTTGGACAGTCGTAGCACCTTTTGCGGCTATTCTATCCGCATCGATAGTTGTTGCTACATCACCATTTATAACAAAAATCTTGTAATGTGGAGTTAGTTTTTCAGCTATTCGTTCAAGAAGAAGTGTCTTTCCAGCACCTATACTGCCCATTATATTGAAAAATAGTTTGTCTTTCTCCTTCATTATGTGTCTAATTTTATCTGCTATTTCATCATTTACTAAATATGCTTGTTTTTTTACAGTAATTTTCTTTTCTTGGGTCATTTTCTCAATTGCCGATGTTAAAAGTGGAAATATAAGTCATTCGTTATGTATATTTTCTAACTAGGACTTCAATAAAATTTATTACCTTCAAAATTGTAGTATGTATAGTGACCGTTTAGAGGTATATATATGAAGATTAATTTCAGAAAGGCAAAAAGAGCAGTTTCACCAGTTATCGCTACAGTTCTACTCATTAGTTTAGTAGTAGCAGCTAGCGCCATGGTGTATTTTATTGTCGTTCCATTACTGAAAGGGAGTGCAAGTGTGAATTTTATCACAACTCAATGGTTTGATAGTGATGGAGACGATGTCGCAGATTTAGTTTATATAACTTTACAGAATACGGGGTCAGCAAGTGCTACTATTAATAACATTACCCTAACAATAGATAATGATGTTCTTGCTGATAGGACAGTAATTAATAATTCCTATTTAGTGGTAGAGGAATTGCCACTAACGATGGATGTTACTGCTAGAGCTGATATAGCCATTTCGTTTGATTCTTCAAGCGTTATAGCTGTAGGTGATAACGTATTCAGACTCATGTTAACATATGCCGATGGAACTACATCGGTAGCTCAAGAAAACTTGAATTCTGCTGTAAGAATCGACCCTTTAGTAATGACTGTCTTTAATCCAATAAATGGAAGTTGGGTTAAAGGAATTATTGATCCTCAAGTTATAACTTCTGGAGGGTTTAAACCATCAGGAGTTACTTATGATTTCATAGACACAGATCAAACAATTCTTCTTAATGATCAACCCTTGGCTTATAATATAGATTCAGCAAGTTACACAGATGATAGTGGATATGCAATAGAATTTTATGTGAATGATTCGCTCGGACAATCTTCAGTTATCAAAAACACATTCAACATAGATAATAATGCACTTGGTGTTACACTGAGCTTGAATGCTAGTTCATTAAATCAAGGGGAAGCTCTTCAAATCTCATGGGTTTGGGATGATTTAAGCGGTGCTCAATTAGTTAATCAGACACTAGTTTTATCTGGGGATGCATATGGTGCTGATACACTATTTACATCAACTACCACAGCAGTAACTGATTATTTAATTACAAGTGCAGAAACAGCTACAATGGCAGAAGATGATTTTGCTGTTACATTATACGTTAAAGATGAAGTTGGTAATTTGAACAGTTCAGGAGAATCATTCGCTTTAGTTGATATTTTTGGTCCCACTACATACTTCATCTCTCCTGCTAATGACACTCATGAATCGGAAGATATCCTCATAGAAGTATATGCAGATGACGCTTCAGGAATCGATACTTCTAGATTTGATGTATACTTCTTTAGTCTTAGCTCAGATTATTACTACTTATATCAACAAAGTGTTAGTCAAGAAGCAAGTTACAACATTTTCGAGAAGAAATGGGTACTAGAATTCAATACTTTTGTTCTTCCAGATGATAACTATACTCTTGTTACTCAAGTTTATGACTCATCCTCCAATAATAATGGAAACTCAGCTATACTTGATCTAGTTGAAGTTGATAATGATGTTGCAGGTATTTATGGAGCAACTGCAACAGATGGACGAGGTGGGTTCTTCTTTAGAAGAAGAGGATTACTAAGTTTCTATGTTGAAAGTTTGATTCCATCAACTACACTCACAATCGAGAAAATAAAAATCAATTGGGAAAGCAGTAGTAGAATCGATCTATTGTATACAGTTTATGATGATACATTTGGTCAATATTGGCTTGATTCAGCTGGAGGACCCTATGCTGAAGATGCTGAGTACAATGTAGCTCCAGTACAAGGTGGAATGAACATCACAGATGCAATAGACCATCACATAACTATACAATTTGATTATGGTGATAAACCCACTACAGTAACATTCACAATATCACTGTATATCGTAAGTGTTGCCTTCACAGGCTGGGAAACATTTGTAATCGATACTGTATAATTTCTTTTCTTTCTATTTTTTTCCTTCCTTTTATTCTCATTTTTGAGCTGTCACTCTCGAAAAGCTAATATTGAAATACACAAATACTAATCTATGAAGGTCACCTATGACAGGTATCCTGAATTACCTAGATTCATCAAAACTTTCGTTGAATACACTGCTACTTCTTTAGCAACTAGGTCTTTTATTCTATTCGGGGATATCGTTTTAGATGATTTTTCAAAGAGATATAGTACAATTGATATTATTGTTATCTTAGAACGATCGCTCTGGGAAAAAGATTTCGATGAATTAGACAATATTATCAAAAAACTTGAAAGTATGAATAAGGATTTTGCGAAAATTCTGGAAGTTGTTTTTGTTCCTATAGAAATGCTCGAAAATCCTAGAATATCACATCAAGATTTTGAAGGAATGATTGTTCGTAACCTTCAACAAGAACTAATTAGTAAGTATCCCTTGTCAATGAAAGATGATTTTCTAATTATGAATAAAGGAGAAGTTCTTTATGGTGAAGATTTAAGGAAGAATTTTCCAATTCCTCCATTGGAATGCTTCTGGCACCAATTTTTAACAGAAATCCCTAAACTTGAGGAAATAACCAAATTGTATCCTTTCCAATATTCTAGTTCTCCTAATTATGACCTTGCGACAAATTGGATACTTACTCTACCTGGAATCCTTTACTCTATCCAAAAAAAGGATATTATTGGGAAAATGAAAGGTGCTTATTGGTTTTCTAATGAGTATTTTGGAAAACTTGGAGACTTTGTTGTAGAAGTTGCTAGTTGTAGACAGAGAAATATTTCTCTCTCAAGTGTTATGGGGGTTGTTGAAAACAGCAGAGATTTATTGTTATTCACCTTAGAAAAGGCTTTTTCTGTTAAAGGTGTATCAATCTCTAAATTAACAGAGTTATTCAAAGTTGATAGTGGATATGCTAATTATAGTAGAGTTTTTATGGAGTTAAGAAATATAATAGAAAACTTGTAAGTGCGTGCAAATGAGTGAGAGAGAAGAGCTTCTCAACTCCTTCATTGAGAAAGTACTAGCAATTGTTCCAGAAGTGGTGGCTATCTATGAATTTCGCAAAGAGATGGCTTTTTTCGACAAATGGTCTAAGGATAAGAGAGGTATTGTAATCATTATAAATGATGAAGATTATAGTCTAGAGAATCTTCTACTCTTAGATTTAGTTTATGATAAACTACAAGATGATTTTGGGTGGGATGGTGGGGTTTCTTTTGCTTCATCTTTTTCAAGAAGCTATATCCGAACAATGGCTAATCTTTGGTATATCAACATTAAGAATAATCACTGTTTAATGCCTGAAGATCAGCTAAATCTGAAAAAAACCAGAAAACTTCTCTATGGGAGTGACATCATACCTAAAATCCCTTTTATGCATAAAGAGGAAGATATGGTAAAGATTAACATAGGTCTAACTCATGACGAAGCAAAGGAAATTGCTAGTAAATTCCCTAAATTCAAACCTTTAATAGATCCAGAATGTTGCTGGATGAGACATAATTTCACAGTTGAGCATTCAATAGTAAAAATACTTGAGGAACAAATTCTGGAAGTTAGGGATAACATTCAACCTGAAAATAACGCGCATATTTATGGCAGATATGGAGGATCTGGAAAAACTCAAATTATTTATTCTCTTATGAAAGAGTGTAAGAAGTTAAAAATACCTTTCATTTACAGATCAGAGTTTTGGAAAGATGATACTGGAAAGTACAAAGAAATAGAATTTAATCCTGAAAATGATGCAGACAGAGTTAGTAAGTGGGTAGCTACTCATGCTTCAAATTCAAAATTTATTCTATTTCTAGATGAAGTTGACATAAATGTAGAACTACTAAAGGAGAAATTGAGGAAAAGATTTCCAGATTTAGATGTTCTCTTTTGGATTATTTCAGGTGGTAAAGACATTCCTGAATTTACTCGAACTAATTTTGATATCTATGATATTGTTAAAGAGTATCCTTTCAGTGAAATGCAGCTTAAGGATATCATTGAAAAACTCCTTAATAAATCAAAAATTAGTAATGAAATTTTCACAAACGAAATCGTGAATATAATAATAAAAAAAACCAGACTATGGAATCATTCATCTATTAGAAGAACCCCCACAGCTGTAATATTAACAGCTTCTCTGACTCTAATAGAATCATTAAAGAACTCTGAGGAAGATGTGAGAAAGCTGAAAATACTTCCAGAAACAGCAGAAAAATGGGCTTTCTTGGGGACATCCCCCTGGTATCAAAAATATGGCGATATTCATGATGTCCATGCCGAATACCTAATTTTCAATGGAAAAGAGTATTTAGAGTCAGATAAACATTACAAACATGATTTACCTTAAAAAATCATCTTCCTTTGGAAAAATATAAAAGCAAGAGCTCTTAAAAGAAAGACATGAAAGCTCTCAAGATTATAGGTGGTATCTTAGCAGGTTTAATCATAGTCCCTATTGCCCTTTCATTTGCAATAAGTATTGGTTCTCTTGTAGTTGTAATAGTTATAATTGTAAAACTAATCCGTTTGATAACATTTGCGGACTTAAGAAAGAAAAATAGAAAAAAGAAACTGGAAAGTTAATTAAGTTCGTAAAAGAATAGCTCAGTAATAGAATAAGTTGAATGTAGTCCACTTATTTTCTCATTACTACTTAACAGATACTCCTGAAAATCGTCTACTGTATTTTTAAAAATTTCTTTATCAATATCCCTCATACTTGTAAAATATCTTTTTATTAAACTATCAACAATTTCTAAGTTTTTTATTTCTGCAGCAACTTTTGATACATGCATTTTTGGTTTAAATCCTTTATCAGTCATAAAATGCTGAAAATCCTTAACAACAGTATCATCAGATCTTGGTTCTGTCCACTGATTTTCTATCAATAGATCTCTAAATTTGAGATAATACGGATGGTCAAGTACGTTAGTAAAAGCATTTCCAATTAATAATGTACTAGTAGATTTTGATATTTCACTAATAAACTGCTCATAATTCTTGATTAGATGTACAAAATGAACTGCTGTGATTAAGTGAAAATTCTTGTTAAAGGGCAGAAATAGACCATCTGCTTGTATAAGATAGCAAGGAGGGGAAGTATCTTTCTTCTTGAACTCTTGCAGCATTTTTGTAGAGATGTCAATTCCATAAAGACTGTGTTTTGGAGAAGTAATAAAAGATTCAATTCTCCCTGTGCCCACGCCTATAGATAGAATCCTGTAATTGGAAGAGCTGTATTTGTTATCCAAAAATGAGTATATTTTTTCTTTAAAGAACTGAATTGATTCGTTTGGAATTTTGCGTGTAAAATCATATACACTAGCAACTTGATCATAGTTTTTGTAATTCATTTTACTTCCACAAATATCTATCGAATTCAACTAATCGCCTAGATTTAGTTCCTACTAAGACATCATCTTCTATTCGAATACCGAATTTACCAGGAATGTAAATTCCAGGCTCATCTGTATGAACATTTCCTGAAACCAATGGGTTCTTATTTCCTTTGACAATGTAGGGTTCTTCGTGTACCTGTAACCCTAAACCGTGACCTAATCTATGAGTAAAGTACTGTCCATATCCAGCTTTTTCAATTACTTCCCTTGCTGCAAAATCTACTTGTTCTGCTGGAACCCCCGATCTGGAAACTTCAAGAGCTTTATTATTGGCTTCCTCAACTATACTATACACATCAAGGAACTCCTGTGATGGTTTTCCATGAACACTTGTGACCGTTATATCAGCAAAGTAATGGTCGCATGTTGTCCCTGCATCAACAAGAATCACACTATCTTGTTTCAGTTTCTTCTTTGATGGCTTACCATGTGGTACAGCACTGTTTTCATCAATTTGAACTAATGCCCATCCCATCTCTCCCGAAATAAGCGCCATTTGTTCTTGTACAATTTTCAATATTTCCAATTCAGTTTGGCCAGTTTGAATAACCCCAAGGGCCGAAGCTATACCGGCAGCTGTATCTTCAGAAGCCCTTGTCATTCTTTGAATCTCTTCTTCAGTTTTTACTGATCTAAACTCATTTATTATTGGCCCTGCATCAACAAAAGCAGCTTCTGGGAACTGATGTATCAATCTCTTATAAATTTCAAAAGGAGTAGAAGGTTCTAAAGCAATCTTCTTTGGTCTAGAGGAAAGAGCTTTCTTTAGAATTAAATATGGGTTTTCTTCCTCCTTCCATGTTACTATCTCACCAAATGTAGTCTGAATTTGCATGTTCTCCTTTTCAAATGAAGGAGCTATTAGTATAGGATCCTCTGAAGATGAAAGAATCCCACAAATCAACCTCTCACTCAATCCCAAATACCCTTTAAACAAATAGAAGAAGTTAATTGAAGGAGGAACCATCAGCATATCTATTTCTTCATTTTTTAGAACATCAGTAATCATATTTTGCCTTTTAATATAATCTATAGGTTTCACATCTTTGTTTTAGAGAGTTAATATTTAGATTTTTTGTATAAAAGATTCTGCAAAACACTTATTGAAGTTAAAAGATATATTATCATATGCATCTTTCTTTGCTAGACACTAGACCTTTTAATAAATTTGTAGAAATGGAATTAGAAAGAGATGACCTTTATCGCTCATTTACAGCCTTAGATGAACCTAAGGAAATTTCTACAGCTTGGGTTATCTTTGCAGAATCATGTGCTCAAAACCTATCATCAATCAACAGTTTGGCGGATATGGCTATTGAGAGAATATATGACGTGTTTCTTGAAGTAAAGAAATCTAACACAAATCCTTTACCACTTCATCATCTTCTTTATGGTGATTTCTCTAACCAACTAATGGCTCTTAATCAATTTGAGCTGCAATTAGGTGTACTTACGTATGTTTATTCTCAAGTGAGAAATAGAGGAGTCTTTGGTTTTTCTCCTTCAACTAGTCAATACATATATTACATTACTGCAAAAAAATCTATTGACAAAATTCTCTATCGAGTACTGAATAATGAGATTCCTGAAGCAAGTGCCCCCAGCTTGACTCCTGCTCCAATTATAGGTGATATGCTGAATGTGTTAATGCCACTAGTTCAACTAGAAAATATGAAAAGACTTCTCCCGATTTACGATAGTCTTCCTGATAGTGATAAAGATTTAGGCGTATTAATGGTTAAAAGTGAATATGATTATTTACAAGGAGTTACATTACTTTCAAATATAATTGATGTATCTAAGAAGGCTGCACAAGATTTCTGGTGGACTGATCCTATAAGTGAAATATCCATATTGAATCATGCTAAAGAACATTTTGAGACTACTGTTGAGATTTGGAGCAAAAGCCCTGAAACTCAAGGAAATCGAGCAATAACAATTCAAAAGGAATTTTTACCAATAGTTGAAGCTCATAGTTCTCTTTCTCTCGTACAGCACTTTAAATTACTTGCAAATGGTGCATTAGAGAGTGGGGATCTTAAGCATGCTTCTGAATATTATGCAAAAGCATTGAAAGAATATAAGAAGGCATGTGTTCTTCTAGAACAAACAGAAAATCCTGAAGGACAAAAAATACACAAACAATATCAGCAAGAGGAATCAGAATTAAAAATTCTACATATTTTAACCAAATTAGGATTAAAACACACTACTATTGTTGAAAAATTATATGAACAAAAAACAGAAGAGGCTCTTCAAGCATGTGTTGACATAGAAAAATTACTTGGTGAAATAGAAGGAACAGGATCATTACCCTACATTTATGGGGTTAGTGTAGCATATTCTTCAGCCTCAACAATAATAAATGAACTACTCCAGCAGGATTTATCCCATTTGAACATGATCGATAGACTTGTTTCTCAATTTAGCTTTCCTTTAAAATCTATGAGTTCAGCTCTCTCTGAAATTCATTTATCTTTTCTCAAGGTTAATGATGAGAACCCTAGAGCAAGTTTCGCTGAGTTACAAGAACTTGACGAGAAGCTCTCATATTTGGAAAAAGCCATTGAACTTTTACCATCTTTTATACCTGAGAGGGATAACCAAAGAAAGAAAGTTCATTCTATAAGATACTACGTTAAGTCATTGATTTCTGAAAATAAGGTCTATTTGTTTGCAGATAATAATATTGTTCTAGACTTAATTTTACGTTCTAGAGCGCATTATTTTGCCAAGAAAGCAGAGCAAAGCATGGTTGGTATAAAGAAACAAGAAAAGGAATTAAAAAACCTGATTAATGAAAGGATGATAGAGACTAAAACTGTGGGAATAGTAACTGAATCAAATTTGTTAACACTAGGTCTCCAAAGTACATACAAAAATGTAGTTAGAAATTTCATCGAAGAGATGATAGGAGTTACAATTGAATCTGAGGAATTACCAGAATTTCTAGCTGAAGCAGTTGAGAAGCAATTTGCAGAAATGACTGAATTTCATGAATTAATTGATCTTATATTATTAGATACTCAAGAATTAATAGCAACAAGCAAAAATGTTTCCATCAAGGGAAATGAAATCAACTGGGATTTTGTAAAAAGAAGAAATATCTTTGGACCTGTTATCAAAAAGATGTATGAGGGTTTACAAGGGATCATTCTTGGTGAACTTTACGCTATTGTAAAGAAACCATCTAAGGCTTCAAGTAACTATACTAAATCAAGCAAGAACTTTTACGAAGTCAGCGAGACACTAGGAAAAATAACAGAATATCTGGAAGAACAGAAAGAAATGCCTCAGATGATATATACATTTTCTTTGTTCTGTCGAGAGAACAGCAAAGCAATTAGGGATAGAAGGAAAAGACAACCAGCTCCTTATTCAGAGATAATTTCAATTCTGGATTACCTCCTCCTCAATCTTTAAAACTTTCAGAAAGATAGTTCTTCGAGAGAGAATGGAAGATATTCAGAAGTTGAGCAAAAATGGAATCCCAATAACCATAATTGGACTTCCATATGTTGGAAAAACAACTCTCGTGAATTGGATTAAAGAGGGTAGATTCACAAGACCAAAACCTACTGTTGGTGTTAATTTTGAAGAAATAAAAATTAGCAACATAAATTTCAGTATTTTCGACATCTCAGGACAAAAGTCCTTCCGTTCTACAATCTGGAAATCATACGTTATGACTTCTGTGGGGATTATTTTTATTCTCGATTCCTCAGATAGAAAACAGCTTGAAGAAGCTTCTAAATGGTTCTGGATAATGGTTGATGAATGGCTGCAAGGCAACTATTCTGACAAAGTAATAATGTTCGTAGCTAATAAATCTGACTTACAAAAAGCAATGAATCTTGAAGAAATTATTGAAGTTCTAAATCTCACAAAAATGTCTCAGTATCAGAACCTCTCCTTTCAATTCTTTAAGACATCCTTTAGAGAAGCTAAAAACACGGAATATGCAATGAAATGGTTTGTAAGTAGGGTTAAACAACTAATCGACATTCAGAAAGTAACACCAAATGCACTCTTAATTACAGATGTTGACGGAAACATTCTACACCTCTTTGATCCAGACAACATTGTTGAAGATTCGAGAATGTTTGTTGGATATCTAAATGCATTGAGCGGTTTTACTAATGAACTTCTTGGTCATGATAAATTCAAAGTTATCAAAGTTGATCCTTACTTCTACTTCATATGTGAAGAGAAAGATCATGTTATTTCTATAGCTGTAGATAATGAGCAAACATTACCTGAAGCTAGAAGATTAGCTTTTCTTATTACTGAATATTTTTCCACAAACAAAGAAAAGCTGAATAAGGAGAAACTAGCGGGTTTCATTAAATCACTATTAGCATAGCAAGGGAAAGAATTTTATATAACAAAAAGAGGGTAGTTCCGTAAAGAATATAAAGACTTTGAATTTATTTTCTTTGTATTATATGGTGATAATTAATGAACTGTAGATTCTGCAAACTAACAGACATTGAACTTACTGAAGGAGGAGTATACAAATGCTCTTACTGTGGATATTCCTTTGATGTATCAAAAACAGGAATCCTTTACGATAAAATGATGAAAATGCCCCTATCTTCCTGGTTGTTAGCTTCCATTCTCTGGTTTTCTGCAATGCTAACAGGAGTTTTACTAGGATTAGGATTTACAAGTAGTTCGTTGAGTACAACAATATTATTCTTGTTTATTTATGGAGCTTCAGCTTTTCTATATGGTTTTTCAACTTCCTTAGATATGATGCAAACTTACTGGTTATTTATTAAATATAAGTTTCGTAAAAAGGCAAAAACCTTAGATGAAGTTAAACAGGAAATACAAGTTCTGAAAAAGAAGAAGATAGTGAGTGAGATGGCAACAGGTCAATCTCTTGATGAAAAAACAGGAAAATTTATTGATACTGATATTCGACCTGGAGAGAAAAGAATTCCAGAAATAGCTCCAGCATTTCTTGCAGGATTATATACTATAGGATTAGCTATTTTATTCACAATAATCTTCAATGTAGCCTTTCCACCATTCAATTAGATTACATCAATTTCTTCATTTTATTAAGGATCTAAGGTAAGCTAAATTACCTAAATCATTTCTCCTTTCATCAATAGGAGTTTCTAATATCCATGGAATTTGATTGAAATCTTTATCATTTATCAGTGTTCTAAATCCCTCTTCACCTATATAACCTAAACCTATATGCTCGTGTCTATCTCTGAATGAATTCAACTCTCCTAGAGAATCATTAGCATGAATCAAAGCTATGCTAGTTAGACCTATATTGTCCTCTATAATTTCCTTAGTTTTATGTACAGATTTAGAATCCCTAAGATCATATCCTGAACCAAATCCATGACATGTATCAAAGCACACCTGCACTGCATGTGAATCATTAATCTCAGTCATAATCTTACCAATATTTTCGAACGAACCTGTTAAGGAATTCTTTCCACCTGATGAGTTCTCAATTAGAATTGTAACTTTGCCTTCAGAAGTTTCAATTCCTTTTAATATGGATTGTACATATGTGTTTAAACCTTGTTCCAAAGTTCCCCCTTTATATGATCCTCCATGAACAACAAAATAAGGAATTTCTAAAATTTTACATCTTTCAATTTCAATAGAAAAACAGTCAATTGATTTTTTATACATCTCAGAATTCTGCGATGCAAGATTAGGAAGATAAGAAATGTGGGCAAAGTTTGGATAAATCTTCTTAGTTGACTGATTATTTTTGAACCTACTTATCTCCTCTTCAGATAGAATTTTTGCTGCCCAACCTCTGGGATTTTTAACAAAAACTTGGAAAACAGCGCATCCTTTATCCTTAGCTCGATCAAAAGCTAGATCTACCGATTTAGATATTGAAACATGACATCCAAGCTTTACCATTCACAATGCCTTCTTTTTGAATCTAAAAATTATATGAAGAAGCTAATTTCATATACTTTTTTGACAATGCTATAACCTTGTCTCTTGCTTCTCCTGGTTCCTCTTGGAGAACTTGAGAGTAATAGACTTTTGCCCTTACATATGCCCTATAAGATTTGTAAAAGTTAACCATTGGAGATTCAGATGTAAAATCACTATTGATTCCTTCAAGATATTCTTTCATAAAAAATGCAGATAAATCATATAACCGGTGAAAATCTAAATCCATTGCGAGGAATGCAACTTCTTCAAGAATATCTTGGATTCTGAGCATCTCATTGAATTCAATGCAATCAAAAATAATGATTTCTCCTTTGGAATAGAAGATATTTGCTAGAATTAAATCTCCATGACCTTCTACAATTTTCCCCTGTTTGGAGCGTTCGTTAAAGAAGTTTCTGTTTTTCTCCAAAAAATCATACACTCTTGTTTCTAAATCTGAATCCAGTGGAAAGTCAGGATAAGTTTTTGTTGTACGGAAATTTTCATCCCATTTTTCAAATATATTTTCATATAAAGAAAATTCAGGATGAATAGTGTTTTTCTTATGAAATTCAGCAATTATTTTTGCCAGTTTAATGAAGATTACTTCAGATAGTTCTTCATTATTTTTAACCTTATTTAATAACAAATCTTCTTGAGGTAATTGCTTCATCTTTACTAGATATTCTAATGGTTTACCTTCAGTGGAAAATTCTAAATTATCATTAATTTGAACAATTTCCAGGTAAATAGAAGGAGCTAAGCGCTTATTGTAAAAAAGTTCATTTTTGCATGCTTGAAACCTTTTTTCAATTGTAGAAAAATCTAGAATATCGCCAAATTTGAGTGATTTTTTCATTTTATATACATATGAGCCAGTTAAGAAAACCCAACTAATATGGGTTTCAATCATCTGAATATCCTTGTTGGTTTCATGTGGATAAAATGATGATTTGTGCAAATTATTAAGTATCTTTTCCTGTGATAGCATCGTTAATCCTTTCTAATATTTCATTATGTTCTAAAGCCATATTAACTTTAATATGTGGAAGTTTTGTAGGCTCAAATAGTTTCTTGAATTTCTCATATATTTGTGAATCTGCATCACTTAGGGTTCGTCTAGTTCTTTTCTCTCTCTCTTTGAACCTTTTGCTGATTATGTCATCGGGACAATCAACTATTACAAGAACAAACGTAGCGTCAAATCTTGTACAGATTCTCCCGACTTTGCTGCGAAGCCTTTCTTGATAAAAAGTTCCATCTAAAACACACCCCACGCCATTTTTCAAAAGTGTATAAAGCACATAATAGATTGTATCGTAAACTATCATTCTTTGTCTATTACTATAAGAACCCCTGCCAAATGTATTCCGTCTTACATCTCTAAAAATTCTTTTTCTAACAGAATCTGTACTTATATGCTCTAGGTTATATTTTCTTGTTAGTTTTCTTGCTAATGTAGACTTACCTGTTCCCGGAAGTCCTGCAAGTACTATCACAAGTAGTGGTTTTTTGTGTGGTTTTGATGAAATATAATTCACTTCCTCTTAGAATGATCTGGACACCTATATTGTTCTTCCTCTTTGAACACACCTTTTTTTACTATCTTTTTTGAATGTCTACTACATATTACTTTACCACAGGTTGAACATTTGATGATATGATCATCGCACACATGATTATCACAGAAAGCACATTTGGTCCCCTTTTCAGATGATACAATATTTTTACAATATGAACAAACAACTGCGTGATCTGAGCATATTATTTCATGTGTTATGCTATCTGCAACTGTATGATCTTGACAGAGAACGCTTCCACAGACTGAACATACATCTGGAGTTGAAACAAATAACATTTTTGCTGCTTGTTTTGTGAGACATAAATCACATAGTAAGTGAATCTCAGAACCTAGAACAGATTCAGCAATCCCATGAACATTAATTTTATTTCCTTTTGCATCGGATACAGTAATTTCAGCTAATGAAACGGGAATATATATCAAAGCAGCATAGATGTCCCGTATTTCTGAGCTTTTCGGAATAATGAATTCCTTCTTAGCTATTAAACGAAGGTTATCTTCAATTAATTTGACTTTGGGTGATTCTTTAGTTATTTTGTCAATTTCCTTTATTCTAACAATTGCTTTTTCCACATCTTTCACAAAGTTCTTCACAACCTCAGGGCCAAATTTAATGGTTTCTATTGCCTTGTTGTAATCAGTAATATTGTTATTACTCTTGAATTTGTATTTATCCTCAATCAATGGTTTAAGAGTAACATAGAGAGCCTTTGCTTGCTCAATTTTTGCTGAAAACTGTTTCACTTTATTTCTTTTATTATCAATTTCCTTCCAGTGTGTATCTCTTTCCTTCTCTAATTCTTCTAACCAATTTTGTATTTCAGCTTCATGTTCTTTCTCAATAGATACTAGTCTTTCTTTAATACAACTTTGCCAAGCTTGAACATAGAATGTTTGATCTATCAGGAGAACATCATGAAATGATTCAAGAATGGATTCAGGTTTTCTTTGAACTTCTAATTGTTTAATATTAGCTGATGATGCTGAAAATAAACTTCCTAGATTTTTCATTGGAAGAATTGAAATAAGTTCTTCAAATACTTCTTCAGCTTGAATTGGAATACTTGTTTGTCCCCAAATCTTTTCTTTGTCACCAAATTCTATTCGATCTATTAAAGGAAAAATCCTTCTAATAGGTAGTTCAAGTGAAGCATTTTCCCATCTTTCAGCATTAGCATAATTAACCTTAACTCTTCTCTTTGCCTTTATTTGAAAATCTAGATACAAAAAGGGAATATATGCAAGATTGAGACTCTCGGTTCCTAAATAGTTTATTTTCCTAGTTCCAAAGAATTTTTCCAATAATTCTTTGAACTCTACTGGCTCATACTTCAAGTACTGTTCTTTCATTGACTTGATTACATTGGTTAGATCAATAGGTTCTAAGACTGAGATGTCAGATTCTTCTTCAATTTCATCTTTCTCCTCAGATTCGATTTCTTCAGTTGCTTTTCTTATCTCTTCTTCAACTGCATTGTCTTCATCATCAATAAGATCTACTTGTTGATCAAGCAAACTAGTAGTTTTGGTAAATTTTCTAATAGCTGATAATTCTTTTTCTAAATCTTCTAAATTGAGTTCTTTTTCAATATCTTCAAAATCCACAGAGTCAATATCATGATCATAATCACCTATCTGTTTGCATAAGGTTGTAGGTGGATATTCATACATTTTTGCTACATCTTCATCTGAAAGGGTTTGGTGAACTGAGTAGAGTCTTCTTGTAATAATGTGTACTGGAGCACTGAAATTATCTGGTGAAAGAATGTAAAATTCTCCACTCCTAAATTTTTGCAATTGGTCTACTATGAATCTAGCTTCAGGGTGAGATTGAAGCATTTTATCAACTATTCTCAAATCTTGAGGAGTGACAAATCTACCAAAAAGAAAAGTGCTCACTTGACCAAAGGATTTGTAATCTACATCGCTTATATTCTGAGTTGCTACTACCATAGATAGACCGTATTTCCTACCTTGTTTGAACAGAAGCTGTAACCACTGTTTTGTAGGAGGGTTTTTTGGATGAGGTGGAATTAGTTGAGGTGGCCCTGCCAGTTCATCAATGTAAAAAATAAGTTGAGGATCTGTAGATGGATTAGAGCGTATGTAAGTGTAAAGATTTTGAGCTAGGGTTGTAATGTAGAGTTCCCTTAGTCTTAGGTTTGAAAGAGTATTCATAAAAATAATAGCAATTCTGATTTTATTTGGATTAGTTGGACGAATCAGATTCTGAACAGACAATTTTGGTCCTAGATTGAATACAAGAGAAGAAGCTCCTACGTTAATCGATTTTATTCTTTTTATTAGTGAATCCTTCTCTTTTTGTGATAGTAAAGTCCTAATACTTTCCGATAGATATGCTTCTTCTGTTCTAATCAAATCAATTAACATCTCAAAGTTAGCTATCAATATGTCTTTTTCTAAACACTGATCAAAAAGAGAGACCAAATAAGCTTTTACTGCTCCTCCCTTTTCCGTATTAATTTTGTATCCGAGTACATTAACCATAGTTGTAGCAATACCATCTATAGCTAAAATTTTCTCTTCTTTGTCCAATTCTTGAGGAGGCATTATAAGAGGATTTATTGAAAGAGGAATGCCTTTTTCAGAAGCAGGTGTAAATATTACAACCTCAACCTTATCTTTGTATTCATTGTAAAACTCCTCTGAAATGCCATAAGGTTTCAGTTTATCATAATCTTCAACCATAGCCAAGCAACTTATATCGCCTTGAGGATCAATAATAATTGCAGGAATTTCATGTCTCACAGCTTCCTCAATAAGTATTTTACATGCGACTGTTTTGCCGGATCCTGTTTGCCCAAAAACACATATGTGTTTATTTAAAGCCTTTAGAGGCAAAAATACATCTTCATCTGTAGAATGTTCTTTTCCTAAATATAGAGAAGGATTGGATCTACCTGTATCTGACATAATCTTCAATTAAAGAGGAGAATCAAAATATAAAAACTATTGTAAAAACTCTAAAAGAGAAAAAAAATAGAAGAAGCAGATTCTACAAACCTGCTATTAAGAAGAGAATTCCACCTATTAATATTAATAATCCTGCAAGACTGCTTCCGAGTACTCCAAGAATTATTAGTATTATACCTATAACGATGTAAGATAATCCAAAACGTCCAAGAGCTAAGAGGATTGTAAGTACACCTACAATAATAATGATGATGGCAGTTATTAGTACATCTCCACCAAACAATCCACCAAACCAATTAGTCTTGTTGAATATTTCAAAAAATCCTCCCAATGCAGCAGCTAATGATGAGATTAACATCAAAACACCAGCAACTACTTGGAGAATTCCACCGATTATAGCAAGGATAGAGCCCCAATTTGCGAGTTTCTTATTCTTTGCCATAAGCGAAATAATATGGTTTATATTTAAATTTTCTGTTTATAAATATATACAAAAAAATGAAATACTATCGTTTTTTGGTAGAAGTAATAATAAATAATATTCCACCAATTACTGAAAATAGTCCCGGAATCCCCAAACCAAATATTCCAATGATAATTAGTATGATACCAGTAACCAAATCTGGAGGTTCAGCTCCTACTAAAATTATTATAGCAGCACCTAAAACTACACCAATAATAGCCAAGATTATAGTAGTTAATGGAACAGTAAATAGAACCGTTTTCACAATCAAATCTTGAACGACATTTGGTAAGTAGGGTGAAGGAAGAAAATGATTAAGAAATAAAAGAGCAGCGCCTAGAGCAAATAACACTCCTCCAGTGTAGGACAATATTTGTGCCCATCTCTGAAGGTCTCTTTTTCTTGCCATATGAAAATAAGGTAATATCCCTTTTTAAGATTAATGGCTATTCTAAAGGAACGTTCCTCTTGCAGTTATAATATGGGGGCTCACACCTCGTGAGAATCTAACTACAACTGTTTTATCAAGCGAAGAGCTTTTTCCGTGAAGTCTTGAAATGGTTCCTATAAGATGTCTCTCAGAGTTTGGGAAATTGATTTTAACTTTTCTGCCAAGATATTTTTCTAATGGGATCTCAGTTTCATAGAGTTTCATGATAACAGTTCTATTCTTAGATTTTCCTGCACCATCATGTAAAATTCTGGTAACAACACCAAATGTGGTAGAAATTTTAGCTAACCTCTTTGGTTTAGATTTCTTAGTTCTCTTCTTTTTAATTGTAAATGCGTGAGTACCTTGTTCTATAGCTTTTCTTGTAGCTTCTGAAACTGAAGGTTTGACAGCTACCGGTTTCTTTACAGGAGCTTTTGTAACAGGCGGCCTTACAGAAGGTCTAGGTTCAGTTTTCTTTACTACTGCTTTTGGAGTTGTTTTAGAAACCTTTGGTTTAGGAATTACTTTATCTTTACTTTCTGTTATAGGCTTCTTAGCAGTAGGAACCTTAGTAACAGGTTTTTTAGCAGTAGGAACCTTGGTAACAGGTTTTTTAGCAGTAGGAACCTTAGTAACAGGTTTTTTAGCAGTAGGAACCTTAGCTGTTGGCTTAAATTCTTTAGCACTTTCAACAATCTTTTCTGCAGTAGATTTACCAATGCCTGGCAACTGAGATAATTCGTCTGATGTTGCTTTAGCTAATTTTTCTATTGTATTATAACCACAATCTTCTAATGTTTTTGCAGCTTTGGGTCCAACACCAGATATTTTTAGAAGCTCACTTTCAGCCATTATTTTACACCTTTATAACAATCAGAAATCTGGAAAATAGTTTTAAAAACCTTTAGATTGAAATGATTTTTAGAAATATCATAGAATCAGAACATTTCATATAAATCTAAAGAAACTTAAAATATTAGTATAATATGAAACTATAACTGCATAGGTCTAATACTTTGGTGATTGGAATGACAGATACTATTCTACTGACAGGTTTTGAACCATTTGGGGGTTCAGAAATTAATCCTTCTATACTAGCATGTAGAGAGTTTGAAGATAAAGTAATAGAGGGATATACTGTAAAAGTCTTTGAAATTCCCTTACGATATAAAAAGATTCGAACAACTATAGAGCAACTGATCCAACATGAACAACCTTTGGCTGTCATTTGTACAGGGCAATCATCCGGACATGAAATATCTCTAGAACGTGTAGCAATTAATATAGCAGATGTAATCAAATCAACATACAACTGTGGAGAATCCCCAAAAAACGAAATACTATCAAAAAATGCTCCAGCAGGATATTTTTCTACATTACCTTTACAACACATTAAAAGAGATTTGGAAGAAAGTAAAATTCCCGTCAATATTTCTAATAGCGCGGGTACATATGGATGTAATCAGATTTTCTTCCATTTAATGCATTTTATAAATAATGAAAACCTAAATATTTCTGCAGGATTTGTTCATGTTCCATCTTTACCTGAACAAGTTGTTGGTAAAAAACTTCCTTCAATGTCATTGGAACTAACAACGAAAGCTCTAGGGATCATTATCGATTCAACAATTAAGCACATAAAAAAATCTGAGAAATGATAATATGAAAGAGTACGAATATCTAGCTCTGAAAGATCACGAATTTATAGAAATGATTGATGCTATTTCTAGAGAAAGAAATACCCTAAAAGTTAAGAAAAAAACAGAGAAACAAATCACTTTAGCTTGTCAAGTAGCTATTCCTGTAGCATTTATCAAATTCTTTGTTCATCAACGAGATGGAAATCTTAAAGTTCAAAGAAAAATCAGTTGGTGGCCATTATTTGCATTTACAATTCCACTATTATTAGCTCTTGAAGGTATTATGATTGGTATTTCTTTTGTAGTTGAAAACCAGATATATTTTAGTTACATTCTGATAGCTTTAGCATGGGTAATCTTGATTATCTTTTTAACATATCAGATTTTCGAAGAATTAGACCTTCTATTGAAGAAATTATATCGTGTTGAGGTGTAAACAACGAAAATTGATATGCATTGTCACTCCAATTTTTCTGATGGTATTTACTCACCGGAAGAATTGCTTGAATTAGCTCAACAAGAAGGTCTAAAGCTATTTTCTATTACTGATCATGATACAATTGAAGGAACCAATGTTGCTGAGAAG
>JAAFKI010000006.1 GCA_021399345.1 Candidatus Heimdallarchaeota archaeon | reverse complement strand
TGAATTGGAACTCCATGTAAATCAAATTGCTCACGAAGTTGATTCTCTACATATCGTTTATATGCCTCCTTTACGTACTGTGGTAAATTTGCAAAGAATGCAAACTGTGGAGTATAAGTTGGCAATTGAGTACAAAACTTAATCTTAACATATTTCCCCTTTAATGCTGGTGGAGGAGAATCTTGCACTATCGGCAACATAGCTTCATTAAGCTTACTAGTAGCAATTTTATTTGTTCTACGTGCAGCAACTTCAACCGCAGCTTCTACAGCTTTAAATACACGTTGTTTAGTAAGTGCCGAAATAAAGACAATAGGATAATCAGTAAAAGGAGCAGTACGAGCTCTAACCATTTCTGAAAAATGCTTAGGTGTATTACTATCTTTCTCTTCAATTAAATCCCACTTATTTACAAGTACAACTACTCCTTTCTTATTCTTTTCTGCAAGATGAAAAATACTCAAATCCTGATGATCTACCCCTCTTGTTGCATCGAGCATAACAAAACATACATCTGAATTTTCTATAGCTCTAATAGATCTCATTACCGAGTAAAACTCAAGATCTTCGCTAACCTTACTTTTCTTTCTAAGTCCTGCCGTATCAACTAACGTAAACTCTTGTCCGAATCTGTTATATGTTGAATCTAGTGAATCACGTGTAGTTCCAGCAATATCAGTTACTATATTTCTATCTTCTCCTAGCAAAACATTTATAAACGATGATTTACCAACGTTTGGTCGTCCAACAACGGCAAAACGTGGCACTTCACTCTCTTCTCTTTCTTCTTCTGGCTCTAAAGACTCAACAACAGCATCAAGTAATTCACCAGTACCACTACCACTAATTGCAGCTACAGTAAAGTATTCACCCAACCCTAATGCATAAAACTCAACAGCGTCTCCTTCACGCATAGCATTATCAACTTTATTTACCATCAAGAAAACAGGTTTCTTGGTTTTTCTTAATAATTGTGCTACTTCCTGATCTAATGAAGTTACACCAGCTTCAACATCAACAACAAAAATTATTGCGTTAGCCTCTTCGACAGCTAAATTAACTTGCTTTCTTATTTCTCCTTCAAAAATATCATCTGAACCTACAATGTAACCTCCGGTATCAATTATCGAAAATGATTGACCATTCCACTCGGTTGTTCCGTAGTGACGATCGCGTGTAACTCCACTTACAGAGTCAACGATTGCTTGACGACGCTGCGCCAATCTATTAAAAAGTGTTGATTTACCAACATTTGGTCTTCCAACTATTGCAACTATATTTCCCATTACAATTCTATATTTATCGTCTCCCGACGTGTTTTTATTATAAATTTTCAATGAACAATTAAAAATTAACAATCTGATATTATCTATTGATAATTCTTAATTGTTAATTACTAATTGATACTACGAGTTGTATCCGTACTTTTTCAATTGACGGTTACTACTTCTCCAATTTTTATCAATTTTTACTACAAGCTCGATATGCACGTGCTTGTCGAAAAATTTCTGAAGATCTTTTCTTGCCTCAGTACCAACTCTTTTCAGCATATTACCTTTGTGACCGATAATAATTCCTTTCTGAGAATCTCTTTCTACAAAGATTATAGTTCTAATTCTGATGATCTCTTCTTCTTCAAAGAAATCCTCAGTTACAACTTCTACAGCGTAAGGAATTTCTTTTTTGTAGTGAATCAATATTTTTTCTCTAACAATTTCGTTAACAAAAAACCTCTCTGGTTTATCTGTTAACTGATCTTTAGGATAAAATGCAGGTGATTCTGGTAAAAGCTCTATGATTTTATCGAATACAACATCAACATTAAAACCTTCTTTTGCCGAGATTGGCAACACCATTGCATTAGGAACTTTTTCTTTCCAGTAATCCACTTTTTCTTCTACATCATTTTGTTCTGGAGTCATATCAATCTTATTGATCAACAACAAAACAGGAACTTTTGCTCCTCTAATTTTTTGAAAAAACGACTCGTCTTTCAATTCTCTCTCTCCCATTTCTACCATATAAATCAATATATCGGCATCTTGAAAAGCAGATTTTACAAAATCCATCATCGACTCTTGTAAGCCGTAAGCTGGTTTTATAATTCCAGGTGTATCAGAAAAAAGTACTTGGAAATCATCGCCATTCAGAATTCCTAAAATCCTGTGACGTGTGGTTTGGGCTTTAGAAGTAATAATTGAAATTTTCTCCCCAACCAAAGCATTCATCAATGTAGACTTTCCTACATTTGGGTTTCCGATAATGTTAACATAACCAGCCCTGTGCTCCATATTCTATCTATTTTTAATTAATAATCGAGTAATCATCACTCGATTAAATAGTTAGCAAATTTACAATAAATAAATAACGCTAAAATTTGAAATAAAAAAAAGGCTGAATAAATCAGCCTATTCTTAGTAGCGAGGACTGGACTCGAACCAGCGACCTTTGGGTTATGAGCCCAACGAGCTACCTACTGCTCTACCTCGCGATATATCTTTTAATACTGTTCTTTGATTGATGTTGGATGTGTAGTTGTTTTAAAACAACTCAACAAAAGACAACTAAACAAAAAACCTAAACTTTAGTAGCGAGGACTGGACTCGAACCAGCGACCTTTGGGTTATGAGCCCAACGAGCTTCCACTGCTCTACCCCGCGCTATCGCATTTTAGTATACTCACCAGCAGAATAGGTGTCAAGTGTACTCGTTCATATGATTAGTGACACATTACCTCCCTTCTTTTTTGCTGATATTGTTCCAGAAACTCCAGTGGAGTAAGGTATCCCAGGGCTTGATGAGGTCTTACGGTATTATACACCTTCTCCCATTCAAGTAGAGCCTGATTAAGCTCCCCAAGTTCAAAGCTGGCCTCGGTTACTTCATAAAACTCCTCGGTATGGGTTCTCTGTGCCCTTTCCACATGACCGTTAAGCTTAGGTGAGCGTGGCGGTAAGACAAATAGTTTTATACCTCTCTTCTGGCACTCCCTCTCAAAGGCATCCTGAAACTCCGAGCCTCCATCTACCTGAATAGCTTTGATGGGAAAGGGCATCCGCTTTAATAGGACATCTATAAAGCCTGACGCAGTATTAGAAGTTGCCCTCCTGTGAGCCTCGAGAACATCCCATCTTGATATGACATCCCTGGCAGTAAAGTGCTTTAAGACTACCCCAGGTAGAGGCCTAACATCTAATGTATCCACCTCTACTATATCTCCCGGCTTCTTAGCCACATACTCCTTGGGCTTCCTTATGGCATAAGGTCGCTGCCATCGCCTTTTCCTGGCCGATATATGGTTGGGTAATGGTTCTTTTAATATACCACGCTCCTTCAGCTTATGTAGTATCCTACCCACCATAGAGGCAGAACAATTGAATCCCTCACGATGCAGCAATATCATCAGCTTATCCTTACCCCATCTGGGATACTCTTCTCTTAATTTAAGCACAGCTTCCACTAACTCCGTTGAGTAAGTAGGCTGCCTTAGATGCCTGGGCCGGTGGGAACGGTCCTCCAGGCTGGCTATATGCCTGGGGTTATAGCGTCTCTTCCAGCGGTAGAAGGTCTGCGGGCTGATGCCAAAATAGCGGCAGGTAAGACGAGCATTTTGACCACGAAGGTTGTAGTAGTCAAACCATTTGAGTCTTTGCCTGGCTTTCTTTGATAGCTCCACCTGAAGCCTTGCCAGACGAGAGACTCCAGGAACTACTCCACTTATTATTCTCATAGTAACACTATTATAGTGTCACCCATCTATCTGAACTAGCTCATATAGCCACAGCAAGGTTTATGCCTACTAGTAGGTGAAGCCTATGCGGGCGGAAAGTAGTTACAACTTTGGAAAGGAGAGTGGTGTTGATAGAAGATTCAAGTGTAGCAATCAGCAGGAGTGCACAATGAGAAGGATTAGTCCTACACACAATATGACCAAGGAAGTCCCAAGCAGTATGTATAGTATGTTCAGGCGTGATTGTCGTTTGTCTATTTGGGGTATCATATCTTCAGCAACTTCTTCC
>JAAFKI010000075.1 GCA_021399345.1 Candidatus Heimdallarchaeota archaeon | reverse complement strand
ACTTAAACCCGTTTCTTTTAAAGTTCTTAGTAGACTCTTGAATGATCTCTATACAGATGGTTTCTTAGAATTAGAATCTATCAAATGCGGTTCAAGAAATCTAGCTTATGTTTTTTCTACTGCAAGATGTTCTAAAGAGAGATTTAGCCGATATACTAAGAGATTCAGAGATTCAGAGCAACAAAAAAACGGTGTAACCAAAAAGGGCACACGGCAAAATATGTCACATGAACAAAAAGTCAACAAGGTTTTAACTCATAATGAAGCAGTTAGAAAAGGGACAATTGATCTGAAAGTACAAGAGGAAAAAGAGTTTATAGAAGACTCAAAGAAAAGGAGAGAACAACAGGTCCAACCAAAGAACGAGGTAACCCAAACAAAAATATATGATCCCTGTAAAGATGAAGGTTTCATAAAACTAGTTAAAGAAACACCTGATAAACGGCTACAGTTCGATTTAGAAAAAAATCCTATGTTCAAGAAACATTATGATATGTTAGTGGAAGGGGGAAAGATCTAAAATGACTCTTGTTTATTCTAACGAAATAATCTTTAAGCTTAGGTCCTGTGATGAATGCAAAAATAGACTAGTCCTTAATTCGTCTAATCTTGTTTGTTCTGAATGTGGGTTAATACATGATCAGATTTACTGTCGAGAATATAGATGTTTAATTGATTTTCAACATCAGACACATTTAGCCGAACCCAACCAGACTTATTTTATACCTGATAATAAGGACACATTTAGAAGGAAACGTTTAGGTCATAGAGAAGTAAAAGGTTCAGGGTTGGATCACTTAGCAAAGAAAATGTATCATGTCTTTAGTTACCTGGAACTACCAAATAGGACCAAACTTAGAACTATCTTTCTTATTAAACAGAACTACAAGAAAGAGAATGTCGATTCTACGCAATTAGCTATAGCTTCAATGATCCAAGCAATAAAAGAACATAAGCTATTAATTACTGATTCTAAGATTCTCGCAACCTTCAAAGAATTTAATATGAGAATAAATAGTAATTCTGCTTTGGCTTCTAGACGAAAACTGAACTATAAAGCTAGATTAAACGTAACAGATTTTCTTAAACAATTTCTATCTATGCTACATAAACAGAAACCTGAACTAGAGAACAGAGCTAAGGAATGTTTTGAACTAGCTAAACTCAAACGCAAATATCAGGGCAATAATCCCCGAGTCTTTGCTTCTGCTATAATATTTATAGTTTATCGAGATCAGAAGCTTAATGAAGATAAGAAAATTAAACAAATTTATTTAAGCAAGCTTTTCGAAGTAGCGCCTTTCTCTTTACGAGCAACTAAAGAAATAATTCTCCAGGAGCTAGGACAATGTTAGATTTTGCTGTAATTGTTTTACTTCTAGCTGTTGCAGGTATTACCGCCGTTATTGTATTAGCTGAACTAATAGACTTTTTTGATAGAATGTTTAGAGACTCTAAAATTAAGGACGTGAAAAAATGAAAGAACTATTTCACAAAAAATATGATCCTAACAACACCCATCTAAAACCTTCTACTACAATGAACCATTTACAAAAACGTAGATTGATTAAAACCTGTATTGATAACGGGATTGATACCCAGGAATTAGACGCTAAATTAAACTTTGCTGAAAATAAGAAAATAATTGATTTTTTTCTATAAACTATAAAGAGGTGAAATATATGAAAACATCAAAAATAGTATTTGAACATGAATTAATAGAAGCAACTATTAATTTTAATAGAAATGATACAACAACTTTTGAATTTGATTTACCAAAGTCTTTAGATCTAAAAGGTTTGGAAAATTTAAGAGCTGTAATAAAAGAACTTGAGCTTTACGTAGCAGAGAACAATTAGAAGGATGAACAAATTAGAAAGAGGTGAAATGAACAATGACCGAACAAATGTATAAACACTTAGTCAAACTATCAAAGAAACTAGGTTATTTGAACAAATCCGAACACATGAGAGAACTAATCAGGTATGAATTGGAAACTTACGCCGATATGATCAAGCACAAGGTGATAAAATGACAGAAGAAAAGAGAATGATAGAATTACATAGAAAACATAATGAAAAATATGAAAGATATAAGAAGTTACATCCTTTGATATTGAAATTAGATTTATTCGAAAAGGTTAGTATTGAAGATTTAGAAGAGATTGACCGCAGGTTGAAGGTATTAGACAGAATAATTAACGAAGTTCAGAATTGGAAACATAAATCTGATGGTCTAAAGCACTTATACAAAAGACACATTCAAGAGTTGATTGAACAATGACAGAACAAATGTATAAACACTTAGTCAAACTATTACTTTACAAACTTGAAATGCTTAAAGACGTAGTTAAAGGAGTAAGTGAAGACGATATGGAAGAATATATTCAGGAGTTAATAGATTTATTCTCTTAACTTTTTCTTTTTTTTAATTTTTTTCTTTCTTCCGCCTTAGAGAACCCTCTTACATATCTGTTCTCTAAGGTATGCTTTTTACTTGATTTTGCAAAAACTATGCTAGATATCTAAGCAGATCTGTATATTTTCAGCTCCTTTTTTGCATTGTTTTGTAATGTGCTTAAATATTATTTTATAGACTAGCTATATAGAGGGGGAATAATCCCCTTTAAAAATTAGGTGACAAAAAAAATGAATACAAAGGCAAACAAACTTTTAACAGGTTTACTTATTCTCTTTTTTGGGCTGGCTATGATCCCCACTTTTGCGGGATCGGTCTATGCGAACGATTACGGTTTAGATCTTGTGTCTACTCCTGAACTGTTCGAAGAAAACGCTTACCAACCTGCTTTAGATATTTGGATCAATCAAACTGTCGGGGGCGCTGGAGCTTCTCTACATTTAGAAAAATACGGAATTGACGCCATAGATCAAGGTTGGACTCTGCGACATATACGATTGTATACACCAAATCCAGAGCTAGAATTAACACCCGCTGTTTTAGATTCTATACTTGAAGTTTATTACTTCATGCCTGGTGGGGCAACTGATGAAAACGATCCTGGATATTTGGCGTGGACAGACCGTGACACTGATGAACGCTACAACTACGACGCTGATACTTTCAAACTTGAAGACTCAGGCAACACTTACACGCTAGGTTATGACTACTTAGATGATACTTCACTCCCTACAGCTTCAAACTACACTTTCATAGATCAAGGCGGTGACTCTCTTTGGGGTTGCACAACTTACGACGCTATGGATGGTAAATCAGTTTATGACTACGCTACTGAACTTGCCGAAGCTGACGGGGGCGCACTAAACAAAGTGCAAAATTCTACTTACTTAGGATTTATGAAAGATCCTGAGAGTATGAAAGATGTTATAGTCTACTTTGAAGAACCTCAAGTCAGTGCTATGTTAGGTTTTGACGCAGGCGGAGAACCCATAATTAAAGCTACAGCTCTAAAGAGATACAGAATCTTTTTACAGCAAAAGAAATTTGATAGAGATTATACCTCTATGCAAGGCGGAGATATGACCACAACCAAGAGTCGTTTTATCTCGATACAAAATGCACTCGGTGATCTTGAACAAATTCCTGTCGGAACTAAGCAATACGCTACACAACCAATAGGATCAGCTTTCGAAAAGTTAAAGCTCGGCACAGGCGGAATCTTTAACGGTTTCAAAAAAGCACTTATGGGTTTCTTAGGTGTGATAAGCTTTACTTTCTTGGTACTTATAGCTTTGTTGTGGATATTCAGAAAGAGAATACCATTTGTTAAAAAGTATTTCAAATAAGGGATCAAACCCTTAATTTT